>CALAPX010000404.1 GCA_937888355.1 uncultured Spartobacteria bacterium | reverse complement strand
CCCGCAACCCGGACCCAATGGGATTCGACTAGATGCCGCTTTGGCGCTTCTCACATGGGACTCCAAATCGTGCCAAACAGCTTTGGCGGTTCCGCTTGAACCTGAGGTAAAGAGAATCGTTGCGGCGTTCCCAGGTTCAATCCGGAGAGAAATCCGCTCTCCGCGTCTACGAACTTCAGTTGCTGGCAGCCGAGGGCTTAAAGGAGCAACTACTCGACCTGCGGCAAGCACCGCCAACAAACGCAGCGCCGTGGGAAGATCGGGAGATCCACTGAGGAGGGTTGGCTTTCCACTATCTGCAGGCTCGTGCTTCCTGAGGACGTCAAGCAAGCCAGAGTAAGGAATCACCACCCCGCTTGCCCGATCGACGAGCGCCGGGGATTCACCAAATGATGCCAAAGAATCAAAGAATGCAGGCATGTTCAGAGACAGGAGGCATGGGTTGGGTGGGATCGAAATGAAATTCAGGAAATTTCAATCGCTGGGACAAGACATCCCCACTGAGACGCGTGTAGGGATCAAGGCCCGCTGCAGCCAACATGGGCAAAGATGCGGCGAAGCGTCCCAGCGTGTAAATTCCAACGCCTGACTCAAAGCAAGAACTCACCACGGAGGTCATCCCAAGTGGTGCGCCGGCGGCCGCAAAAGCGGCGGCACGCTGGAAACTTCCCATGAGAGTTGGCTTCAGTACCAATGCAGCAGCTCCCCGGAAGCGCACCAAATCCTCCGGGTCCAGTTCGCGAAGCGTCTCATCCAAGGCGATTGGCAGAGGGGAAAACTTCAGAAAATCACAAAGCAGTGAGGCATCGGATAAAGGCTCCTCGATGTACTCAACGGGAAAATCCCTGACAGCATTCAAGATGCTTAGTGCTTCCTCGAAACCCCAAGCACGATTGGGGTCCAGACGAAATCGAGACCCTGGCTCGCACACGGCGAGAATCTCGGAAAGAAATCCAGGCAATCGATCCAAGGGCACCCCCGCGGTTTTAATTTTAAAGCAATGGCAGCCCCCTAGGGCTGCTCTTTTCGCCTGCTCGATCATCGCCATCGAGGTTCCCTCCAGCAGGGCGTTGAGTGGGAGTCTTTCATGAATCAATGGCCAAGAGGCATACCCAGCCAAGGCGATGGAGGCAGCCTCTCTGCCACAACGAAGGGAGGGAACATCCAATCCACGCATCACATCATCGCATGTTTCAATACTCCAACCAGGAAGTGGTGCGGCATCCCCCCACCCGGTCGACCCATCGCTTCCTACATGGCGAACCAATACACCAAGGCGCTCGCCCCCCGCTTCCAAGGGGAGCTTGTAAGGATGAAAACTTTCCTTGCTCACACGAAAAATGCCAGAGCCATCGCCAAGGAAAGCATCAAACTGGCTTTGCCTACCAATGGAAAAAGGGCGTTGATTTCAATCATGTCAGAAAGGCGATAGAGGCGCACCACGACTGGAATTCCGAGCGCCAGTGCCAGCGCAATGCAGAGCCCCGTACTCCAGAGGGAATAAAAACCAACCTTCCAAAAGATTATTGGAATCAAAGCTGGCGCAAGGAGACTGAACGCAATCTCCGCCCGTGCAAACCTAGCCCCGAATCGCACTGCTGAAGTGCGTTTATTCACTCGGCGATCCTGTTCCGCATCGCGCAGGTTGTTCAGTGCAATCAAGGCGACAGAGAAGAGGCCTGGCACACACCCCAGCACGAGGACATGCCATACCAGAACCAACGTTTGCACATAGAACGTGCCGGCAGTCGCTACCAAGCCGAAGAAAACAAAAGTGAAGATATCTCCCAATCCAAGATACGCCAAAGGGTATGGGCCAGCGGTATAGATGAGAGCCAGAATGAGAGAAACGACACCAACGCAAAGAATAGGCCAGCCCGCTCGGTAAAAAAGGCCAACTCCTGCCAGGCAGGCAATCGCCATACTGGTGAATAAACCCGCCAAAACCGCCCGGGGGGTAAGTAACCCTGAGGAAGTCACTCGTGCCGGGCCTAGGCGATCCGGGCCATCAGCTCCCTTCTTCGCGTCCCAATAATCATTTGCAAGATTTGCAGAGATCTGGATTGCCAACGCTCCAATCAATGCCAGGGAAGCGGCGGCAAGATTCCCCAACCCAAAGAACATGGCTAGTGCTGTGCCTAGTATCACGGGACAAACCGCGGCAAATAGTGTGCGGGGACGGATAGCAATCATCCACACTGAAAACCAATGATGTTCAACAGATCTCACGGGCGCTTGGGAAATTTTCCAAAATCAGGTTTCCGTTTTTCCACAAAAGCGTCACGCCCTTCCTGCCCTTCTTCGGTCATGTAATACAAAAGCGTGGCATTTCCAGCGAGTTCTTGGAGCCCGGCCTGTCCGTCACAATCGGCGTTCAATGCGGCCTTAAGGCAACGGATCGCCAAAGGCGACTTTTCCAGAATCTCAAAACACCATTTTACCGTCTCAACTTCGAGTTCCTCGTACGGCACGACAATGTTCACCAGGCCCATCTCCAAGGCTTGCTTCGCATCATATGTCCTGCACAGGAACCAAATCTCCCGGGCTTTTTTCTGTCCAACAATCCGCGCCAGATAACTCGCGCCGTAGCCTCCGTCGAAGGATCCCACACGCGGTCCAGTCTGGCCAAACTTGGCATTTTCGGCCGCGATTGTCAGATCGCACATCACATGCAAGACATGCCCCCCTCCCACAGCCCACCCCGCAACCATTGCAATGACAGGTTTCGGGCAAGTCCTGATCTCCCGTTGAAAATCGAGCACATTCAAGCGCTCAACCCCACCTTGATCCGAATACCCGGCATCCCCCCGAATCTTCTGGTCACCACCACTGCAAAAGGCCAATTCCCCCTCGCCTGTTAAAATTACGACGCCTATCGATGAATCGTCCCGCGCGTCCTGCAGAGCCTTCCGCATCTCATCGACGGTCAGTGGACGAAATGCATTGCGCCGCTCCGGGCGGTTGATCGTGATTTTAGCGATGCCTTCCGACTTCTCGTAGCGGATGTCTTCAAATATTCCTGCGGATTTCCAATCGAGGGCTTTTTTCATGGGTAAAAATCTATATGTGACAATTTGATGAGAG
>CALAPX010000403.1 GCA_937888355.1 uncultured Spartobacteria bacterium | reverse complement strand
TTTCGTTACTAATGTGAGAAACCGCATTTCAAAAAATGAACACTGGATTTTTTTAGGGGCGATAGCTCTCTATCTAGGGCTTGCCCTCTTCGTAGTTGGAGTGATCAGCATGCGAAATCCTCCAAGTTCGATCTCAGTGGTTGCAATGGATGACGCCCCCTGGATCAGCCAAGATGCGGCGTTGATTTTGGAAACGCCTTCCCTCGTTGGTTCTGGGGAAGTGAAATAATTCACTCTTAGCGGATCAATCCCCAGCGCTCGCTGAAAGGCCAATACACCAACAACCCTCGACCTGCCACATTGCGCTCCGGGACGCCGCCCCAATCCCTGCTGTCTCGAGAGTGGTAGCTATTGTCACCAAGGGCGAAGTAGTTTCGTGGAGGGACTGTGTAGGTGGCTTCGGGAGACCCAAGAAAGCGGAACGAGGGACCATTGTGACCATTGTTCGAGTATCCTTGGTAAGCATTCTTCATGCTCATCACGCGCTGAAGCACAAACATGCCGGGGATTTCGCCATTGATAAACAAAGTTGGCGGGGAAATCCGCAGGGTTTGCCCGGGAAGACCGCAGAGGCGTTTGATGTAATGCTGGGAGCCCATGGCGGGATCAAGGCCGTTTTCGATTTCACGGATGCCAGTGGTTTTAAATACAAAGACATCTCCTAATGCTGGTTTCACGAAGTTGTAGCTAACCTTATCGACAAAGATCTGGTCTCCGGTGTCCATGTGACCACGTGCGATCACATCCCCGGCGCTGAATTCCCGTCCGGGCACCACATGAAAATACCGGACAAGCGGGTCGCGTGGAACAAACAGCGTGTAGGAGACATTGCGGCAGCTGATTGTCGTAAATGTGAAAAAATTCAAATATGTGCGCTCTTGGAGGGAAACAACGACATCTGTCGCGGCTGCGCGGAGATCGAAATGATGGCGCCCACGGACCACAAGATCGAAGGCACGCACCAAGAGGTTTGGCGGTGGCGTGTCTGTGGGTACTCCCACAATGCCATAGAGGGTAGGTTGCATCGAGCCGGTGGGAATGCGAAAGGGCTGGAGCAAGTAGGCTTTAACTCCGGCAGCAATCACGATTGCCACAAGGATGACTTCCACGTTTTCACGGATCCACGAGTGCTTGAGCGGAGGAACCGCTCTCTCAGCAAGAGTATTGATGCTTTGCACCACACGATCGATCGTGTGACGGTCACGCGAGCGGATAGCTCCCTTTAATTCGTTGATCAGGCCCTCGAGATCTTCACGGTGGGGATCGGTCAGGATGTCCTTTTTATAGGCCAAAAATTTCCGTGCACCGTGGAGGTAATGCTTCGCTTCTTTAATGTACCGTGGCGTGAGAAAAAACATGGTGAGGGTGGGGGATCGAAATCAACTGGTTCTGAGGACCTGCACAAAAGCCTCTTGGGGAATATTCACCCTGCCAACAGCTTTCATGCGTTTTTTGCCCTCTTTCTGCTTCTCAAGAAGTTTTCGTTTGCGCGTGATATCGCCACCGTAGCATTTCGCGGTCACATTCTTGCGCATGGCACTGACGCTCTCACGGGCAACGATTTTTCCGCCGATAGCGGCCTGAATGGCGACTTGGTAGAGCTGTTGAGGGATGACCTCCTTGAGTTTTGCGGCCAGCGCACGGCCGCGAGACTCTGCTTTTTCACGGTGCACGATCGAGGAAAATGCATCCACAGGCTCATTATTGACAAGCATCTCGAGTTTCACAAGTTTGGCGGGTTTGTATCCAGCTTGCTCGTAATTCATAGAACCGTATCCACGGGTGATGGATTTCATTT
The DNA here is from genome assembly GCA_937888355.1 of uncultured Spartobacteria bacterium. GTDB lineage: Bacteria > Verrucomicrobiota > Verrucomicrobiia > Chthoniobacterales > Terrimicrobiaceae > UBA967. The sequence goes on along the minus strand of CALAPX010000403.1, from coordinate 554 downwards.
TATCCACAAAATCGACCAGGATTTCATTGAGAGGCAATTCAGTGGTGAGCATGACCCGCTTGGTGTCAATGGATTCAGTATGGCTGACCTCTCCACGCTTTTCCATGACGAGCTGAAGAATCGGTGAAATGTATTCATTGGGCACCATCACAAAGCATCGCACCATCGGTTCGCGGATTTCATCGATCACACTCGGGTCGGGCAACTGGTCTGGGTTGTCAATGCGGAGCACTTCGCCATTGGTGCGCTGAACCTCGTAGATGACAGAGGGATAGGTGGCTATGATGTCCATATCGAACTCACGGCGCAGGCGCTCGAGGATAATCTCCATGTGCAGGAGGCCAAGGAATCCACAACGGAACCCAAAGCCAAGCGCGACACTGGATTCAGCCATGAACTGGAAGGCGGCATCGTTAAGTTGAAGTTTCGCCATGGCAGCCTTGAGACGTTCGAAATCAGCGGTATTGATCGGATAAATCCCACTGAAAACCATGGGTTGAACGACTTGGAAACCGGGAAGGGGTTGCTCTGCGGGTTGGCGGGCACCCGTCAAC
>CALAPX010000402.1 GCA_937888355.1 uncultured Spartobacteria bacterium | reverse complement strand
GGATTGAAGATTCTGTGCATCCGTATCCTTGCTAGTTTCTCCTTTCCGAGAGGGAAGTTGAGATGATTCTGATTGGGAAGTGGAATTTGCGGGCTGGCGCTGGTCCTTAGTTGGAGATTCTAGGGAAACATCATCTGTAATGGATGAGGGATCTGAAGGGGGTTGTGGCGTCGATAGAGCAACTGAGGCTTGTTGGGCTTTATTGCGTTTTTTTTCTTTTTCCTCCTCCTCAATCTCCTTGGTTCGGCGGTCATCCAGATTTTCACGTGGGATAAAGCTATCGAACGAAGGAGAGTTCATGCCGGCTGGGATAATGGGCATGAAAAAGCCCTTATTCTGTTCTCTCGTGGAAGTGGCGTCTGCGCTCTTTACTGGTTGAGAGTGGATGGGTGAGTTCATTCAAAGTCATCCTGTTTGTATAGGCGAAGCCTATTGGTGAGCGCTGCGGCTTTGGAGGCGAGCGTGGAGTCGCTGTCGGAAGACTCCTTTGTTTCTGCCATCTGGCCAAGGATTTTGGCCGAGACGTCAGCTTTCATAAGAGCAAGGATTTTGACACTATTGTTTTCAGTCATCTCCGAAAAGATGGCCACGGCTTTATCGGGTGGCATCTTCGAGTAGGTCTTGGCGATATTGGCCAAGTTGACTTTTTCAACTTCGGTAAGTTCGGTGGTGAGTGTCTCAAGTTGGGTGCGCATGGATTCAATTTCCTTACGGATGCGAACAAGTTCTTCTTTTTCAGCCTTGATGCGGAGTTCCGCGGCTCCAAGGTCTTTGCTTTGCGCTGCAATAGCTTCACGATCCTTGTGGAGTTCGTTTACGTAATTTTCGAGTTCCCTAGTAAAGAAGTCCCAGTTCTTTGATTGAGAGAAAATCTTCGAGTGGGAAGCGTCAATGAAGTTGGCTGGCTGTTCGCTGGCCGAGTTTGCAGAAGAAGAGGGGGCAGCAGCAGCGGGCTTTTCCGAACCGATGGATGGCATGCGCCAGAGGAGAACTCCTGCGGCAGTGGCGATGCCAAGAATAATAGCAGCGATGACGATTCCCCAGTTAGAGCCTGAAGAAGAAGACTCCTCAGTTGGAAAGGGATTGAGAGTTGGTGACGGGGAGTCGCTCATTAAGGTGTTTTGGGATTTGTTGGTGAAGAGGCAGGGGGTCTGGAGGATGTCATTGTACGAATCTCTTGTGTCAGTTGGGTTTGCATGGAAACAATGTCCCTGCGGAGGCGTGCGAGGTCTTCTTTTTCAGCCTCAAGCCGTAGCTGAGTGGCAACGAGATCCTTACTTTTGTTCTCGTAGTTTTCTTTTGCGGTGCGGAGTTCCTGAATCACGTTGTCAATTTCAGCGGTGTAGAAATCCCAATCTTTGGAATTATCCGAGCGGGCTTCTGAGAAGATGCCAGCAAGCGGGTTTTCGGATGCGTGTGATTCCTCGGCGGCTTTTGGCCACTTCAGGTAAAGCACCCCAGCGGCTGTGGCTATCCCAAGGACCAGAGCGGTAATGACAAGAGCGCCTATGGGGCTTCCGGCTCCAGAGTGTGATGGGAAAGGGTTGAGCGTGGGCGAGTTCATTCAGGGTATGGCTGATTGGAGCACGTGTTGTGCAGTGATAAAGTCCTCCATTTGTTTTTCCTCAAAACGGGCAATAGCTGCATTGCGGTTGGAGAGCCATTTTTCACGAAGTTTTAGGACAAGTTGGAGATCGCGGTCAGCAGCGATAAGAGTCTCACGCTTGGAGGCAACGATTTTATCCTCCTTTGCGAGACGGGCTTCAAGAGCCCGGAGAAGATCGCGTTGGTTATTGAGTGCAGTCCAGTATTGTTCGCGCTGGTAGGCGGGAAAACGCTCGCCGGTCATCATGCCGGTTAGTTCTCGAAGGCGTTCGGCAGCCTCCGCGCAGCGGGCGGCTGCAGAATCGCGCGAGCGGAGAGCGATAGATAAAGCGTCCTGAGCTTGGTCTTTCGCACGTTCACGAAGATCAAGCACAGCTTGAAGACTGAAATTCCTAGTGATCATGCGACGATTTTTTTGAGTTCTGTGAAGCTTTTGTCGCGGTCCCACTTGTCTTCAATTGGTTGAATAAGGAGATTGCGGAGAGGTTGGTTTTTCTCGATGGCCACATCGATAAGCGGGTTGGATCCTTTGGCGTAGGCGCCGATGGCAATGATATCCTCGTTTTTCCGGTAGGTGGCGAGGTGGTCACGTGCTTTGCCAATGTAGGCAAGTTCATCTTTCGAGCAAATTTCCAATGTTACGCGGCTGACACTCTCCAAGACATCCACCGCCGGGAAATGATTTGCTGTGGCGAGGGCGCGGCTGAGGACAACGTGACCATCGAGGATGCCCCGCACGGCATCAGCGATGGGTTCATTCATGTCGTCGCCATCTACGAGGACGGTGTAGAGAGCTGTAATAGAGCCACTTTCGCCATTTCCTGTGCGTTCAAGCAGGCGTGGCAGGACGGAGAACACCGAAGGAGTGTAGCCACGGCTGGCAGGGGGTTCGCCTACAGCAAGGCCGATTTCTCGTTGCGCCATGGCATAGCGGGTGACGGAATCCATCATGAAGAGGACACTTTTCCCTTCATCCCTGAAGTGCTCAGCGATGGCCGTAGCGATATGGGCAGCTCGGCGGCGGATGAGGGCTGGCTGGTCTGAGGTTGAGACTACGATGATCGAGCGGGCCATGCCTTCTACCCCGAGGTCTTTTTCAATAAACTCGCGGAGTTCGCGCCCACGCTCACCGACAAGGGCGATGACATTGATTTCAGATTCCGCCCCGCGGGCGATCATGCCTAAGAGGGTGGATTTTCCGACTCCAGAACCCGCAAAAATTCCCAGTCGTTGGCCGCGACCAACGGGGGTGAAGAGGTCAAGAGATTTGACGCCGGTTTGAAATGGTTGTGAAATGCGTTGGCGGGTCAGCGGATTTGGCGGTTCGCAGTGAAGTGGGCGGAGTGGGCCGTTTGGCAGAGGGCCTTTTCCATCGATCGGACGCCCGAGGCCATCGATGATGCGGCCCACGAGGCCTGGCCCGATATTAATCCCTGCGGCTCGTCCGGTGGCTAGGACTTCACAGCCCGCGTGGATTTCCTGCATTTCTCCAAGAGGCATGAGAAGGACCCGGTGGTCTCGGAAGCCCACAACTTCTGCTTGAAGGCCGCTGAGTCTGTTCGAGCGAATTTCACAGATATCACCCAAGGAAACACTCGGCCCATTGGACTCGATGACGAGGCCGGTGACTTGCACGACTTCACCCATACGGGCGACCGGCGAGGTCGCCTCGATACGACCACGCAAGTTTTGCATGAGCGCGGGAAGGATGGGTGAAGGAGTGGAGTTCATTGGAGTGAGCGGGCCACGTTGTCTAGTTTCGTAGAGAGTCGGGCATCGATCGCCCCAAAGCGGCTCTTAGCGCGGCAGTCACCCGGAAC
>CALAPX010000401.1 GCA_937888355.1 uncultured Spartobacteria bacterium | reverse complement strand
TTTATCCCATGCAACAGCATGTCTTCGATTTCCGCCGCTTGTGATCAACTCAGTTTTTCGGTTGGATTTCCGGCTAATGTGAGAATTTTTTCTTGGGTCTTTTCATTCGCTGCATATGGAATTTCCAAGACACCTTTTTGTGAAAGCAAATCCCGCTCTTCCCTTTTATTTATGGGGATCAGCAAGTTTTTTTCTGCCTTGCTCAGATTCAACTTTTTCACTCTCCACACTGCTCGTTTTTTAACTTTTCGAAGACCCATCCGGACATTTTCCCGCGCCCGACATGTCTCGCTCTTTTCGGCGATACGCTTTCTTGTGCATAAAAAAACCGCCCGCTGATTTCTCAGCGGGCGGTGCAATACTGCTTTCTTTACTCAGGTGATAGTTACCCCTCGAGAGCTGCTTGGGCAGCGGCGAGACGCGCCACAGGCACTCGATACGGCGAGCAACTGACGTAGTTAAGCCCGATTTTGTGACAGAACTTCACTGAGTCAGGATCGCCCCCATGTTCGCCACAGATACCGAGTTTGATATCTTTCCGGGTTGCTCGTCCCTTTTCAATGGCCGTACGCATGAGTTGCCCGACTCCTTCCTGATCAAGTGTTGCGAATGGGTTCTTCTTGAAGACTTCATTCTCCGTATAGGCATTAAGGAAAGCGCCCATGTCATCACGGCTGATCCCGAGTGCGGTTTGAGTCAGATCGTTCGTTCCAAAGCTGAAGAATTGCGCTGTCTTGGCAATTTCATCCGCTGTGAGAGCGCCACGAGGCACCTCAATCATTGTCCCAACAAGGTAGTCGAACTTGACCTTCTTCTCAGCCATGACCTCCTTGGCGATTCGGTGGACGATCTCCACTTGCAAATCGAGTTCCTTTTTGAAGCCCACGAGAGGAATCATCACCTCAGGTTTGACTTTGATTTTTTTCTTAACGACGTCGGCCGCTGCCTCGAAAATGGCGCGTGCCTGCATCTCGGTAATTTCAGGGTAGGCGATTCCCAAGCGGCACCCACGGTGACCAAGCATTGGGTTCTGCTCGTGGAGTCCGGCGACACGTTGCATAATTGCCTCTACCTTCATGCCGATATTGCGAGCCAGGTCCATTTGCTGCTCCTTGGTGTGGGGCAGGAATTCATGAAGCGGTGGATCGAGAAGGCGGATGGTGGCTGGATGGCCTTTCAATGCCTTGAAGATGCCCGTGAAGTCCTCGCGCTGAAACGGCAGAAGCTTAGCCAGTGCGGCGCGCCTGCTTTCCGTGTCGGTGGCAAGAATCATCTCCCGCATCGCATCAATGCGATTGCCCTCAAAGAACATGTGCTCCGTGCGGGTGAGACCGATTCCTGTCGCTCCGAACGCAAGGGCTGCGGCAGTTTGCTCCGGGTTGTCTGCATTGGTGCGGACGGCCAGTTTGGATACCTTCCCACACCAATCCATGAGCTGTTTGAAGTTTTTGACCTTCTCGGATTTCAATGCCGCCTTATTGCCTTGCACGAGTCCAGTGATGATCTCAGAAGGCGAGGTCGCGAGCTGACCCGCGAAGACATTGCCAGATGTTCCATCAATCGAGAGATAATCTCCCTCGCGAAACTTCTTCCCCTTCACGGTGACAGTGCGGGCATTGTAGTCCATCTCGAGCTCCGAAGCTCCACAGATGCACACTTTGCCCATCTGGCGTGCCACTAGAGCGGCATGGGATGAAACGCCCCCTTTGGCCGTGAGAATACCTGTCGCTGCAATCATTCCTCGCAAATCCTCAGGTGAGGTCTCCGTGCGAACCAAGAGAACGCTCTCGCCTTTTTCGGCAGCGATCACAGCTCTCTCAGCATTCATGTAAATCTTGCCGGAAGCAGCTCCCGGACCAGCAGGAAGACCGGTGGCGATGACTTTCGCTTTCTTGACCTCCGCCACATCGAATACCGGGGCGAGGAGTTGGTCGAGTTGGTCGGCGGGATTACGCTGAATCGCCGTCTTCCAATCGATCAAGCGCTCGCGAACCATATCCATCGAGAACTTCAGCGCCGCCATAGCGGTCCGCTTTCCATTCCGAGTCTGGAGCATGAATAATTTCCCCTCTTGGATTGTAAACTCAAAATCCTGCACATCCTTGAA
>CALAPX010000400.1 GCA_937888355.1 uncultured Spartobacteria bacterium | reverse complement strand
CGCCACTGATTTGGTCAAAGGATTGATCCCAGCCTTCGAAGGCCCAGCCGTGGCCAGCTTGAATGATGGGCGCCTCGGCGTCTTTGCCTTCGGCAATGAATTGTTCGAGTGCGCCACCGCCTGTGTGCTTCAAGGTCTTTGGAACGACGAATTGAACGGTGCAGACGGTCTTGTAGTTGGCAGTCACGCTGGTTGCGTTTGCTGGCATCCAGAACAGGGTTTCCTCAGATTCGGGGGAATCGATAATACCGCCGTTGCTGGTCCAGTTGTAGAATTTCTTGCCGTCTTTGCTGGCAGGTGCGTTGAGCGATACGACGCTGCCGCGCGCATAGTTTCCGGCGCCCTCGCCATGGACGACATCGAGCTGGAAGGTCTCAGACATCGGCGCCTGCACCGTGAATGTATTGTCACCGGACTGCACGTCGTAACCGATGCCATTGATGACTAAGTCGAAGGCTTTGTTGCTGGTGACGCTGACGGTGCCTGCACCGTCGTAGAGGATGTCAGCCAAGGTTTGGCCAAAGCGGAAGTTCTTAATGCCGTGACGTTCAGTTTGGTGGAGGCGCCATTCGATGCGCTTCTCATTGGCGTCGACGGTGTTGAAGCCGAGCACGTTCTCAATGAACATGGAGATCGGGCCGAGTGCGGACCAGCCGCAGAAGTCTTTGCGCACGATATGGCCATTGCGACGCACGACTGGGTAGTCGCGGCTAGGGCTGTAGCATTCCCAGATGGTTTGCGGTTCAACAGCGTTGTAGGTGCGATACATGTGGGCGAGTAAGTTCTCGGCGGCCTCGTCGGCTTCGGCTTGGTGCCCGTAGCGCTCAACTGCTTTGGTGCCCATGTAGGCGGTAGGTAGCCAAATGCCTCCGCGCCAGTAGTCGCCATCTTCGCCGTAGTAGTGGCGGTCGTTACGTGCGACGGTTACCCATGGGCGGATGCCGCCGAAGGTTTCGGGATCGCTTAAGTGCGCGGCCATGCGTGCGGCTTGCTCGGGAGACGCCATTTCGGCGAGTAGGGGCCAGTAAGACGCGGGTGTCTTGACCTTATAAAATTTGGATCCGTCTTCGGAGATGTCGTAGTAGAAGCCGTCTTCCTCGTCCCAGTAGTAGGTGTTGACGGTGTCTTTGAGTGATTCGTATTTGGCCATCCACTCGGCTGCGATGGCGTCTTCGCCAATGCGCTCAGCCATGCGGGCAATCGCGAGTGCAGAGAGGCCTTGTTGGGCGATGGCATCGACCCAAAGGGAATGTCGCTCGCGCGGTGTGTTGTCCATACCGCTGGAGCAACCGGACCACTCATAGCCGAGCGCTTTGGGGGCGAGTGTGACTTCCGCGCTTTGTCCCTGTTGGGTTTCGAAGCGCCAACCGGGCTCGAGTTGATTAAACCAATCGAAATGGCGTTGGAGGTATTGGGTCTTGGTGAGCAGATCCTCGACGTGCGCATCATCTCCGGTGAAGAGGTAGTTGCCGTATTCGGCCCATGCAAAGAGTGGTGGATTGTCCGGGTGCTGAATGCCGAGCGGGAAGCTCCCGTCGCTGTATTGTTCGGAGAGGAAGGCCTCGTAGAAATTGTTGAGCGTTTCAACTCCGGGGAATTTTTCCGGTGAGTATTTGCAGAACAGCACCATGAAGGCGGTATCCCAGATCCACACATGACTCGTGGCAAAGGCCTCATCCATGTAGGGACTCTGCGGTAGCCCGTCTTGAGTGGCGACGTGATCCCATGCTTGTTCCCAGGCAGTCCAATACAGGTCCACATAGCCGGGTTCTTTATCGAAGATGGGTTCTGGCACCCAGTCGCGATTGAAGGGCTCTGGCTTGGCGCTATAGGCAGTCGTCGCGCCGAGGCAGATCTGCGCAGCGATTAGGCCGCAAGTGAGTCGTCCTGCGCGATGCATGTAAAATTAGATGGGATTTTTTATATGAGGGAATCTAGTCTTTGGCTTTCTGCAAGCCGTCGATCTTCTCCTCGAGGTCAATGGATACCGCAATCTGACTGTTGAACTGTTGCTCATATTGCTCGGCAGAGAGCTCGAGCCCGCCGCCGTTCATTAGAATCGTTTGCGGATAGTCGCCACCGACCCACTGCATGTTACGCAGCTGGCGCCCTTGACCATGCTTTGCATTGCTGGTGAAGGTGCGATGGCTGCCTTCGACTCTGACATCTAGACTGTGGGTAATGATTAAGTGGTCTAAGGTCTGCCAGTCTGCAGGCATGCCGCGTTGGTCGGCGCGGACGGCTTTGAGGTCGTCGATGTTGATCTCGACAGTCTGCCAGTCGGGCGATGCTTCGATGGGCATGACGCAGTAGAATTCACCCTGAGGGAATTCACGGCCGTATTTGGAATAGCTGTTGAAGGAGAATTCCATGATCAGGTTTTCACCGATTAGGTCGAGCACATCAATAACTAGCGTGGCACCGATGGGGCCGCGCCATTTCGGGTCGCGAATCTTGCGGGTGTTGAGGCGATTTTGCGAATAGCGATACCAGTCCGGCAGGCCATCGTTGTCGAAGCTGGCCTGAATCATGCGGGTGGTTGTGTCGGTCACTACAGGCTGTGCGGCTTGCACTTCGTGGATCTCAAACTTTTGCACGTTGGTGCTGAGGATGTAGGATTCGCCAGGGGTGGGCTTCCAGAAGGCGCCCTTTAGCTGGAGGCTTTTCGGGTGCTTGTAGTAAACATTCGCCATGGCAAAGAAGCCGAGGTCGGTCGAAGTGATCGGTGCGGATGCGATGTAGAGATCGCCGTGCTGCGTGACTTCTACGGAGCGATTGAAGCGGAACTGGCCGTTTGGATCCTGTGAGTAGAAAATTTCGACACGTTCAATTTCTTGTGACGGATCGGGTTTTACGGTGATGACGGGGCCGATGGCATTGCCTTTGAGGTCGACATGGATTTGTGGTGTTTCGGGCAGCTTGTAAGTGCCTTTCAGATACTCCTCAAACATCAGCAGGTCGACGAATTCGCTTTCCAGCGAATGGCGGTGATTCATGTGCGGCGTGATTGAGTAGCGCACAGACGTTTCTGCCGGGATGGCTGCCCAGTTAAAAGCCAATTGCGAGAGCATGCCGTTGAAGTCGTTTTGCGGACCTTTATACAGGATCGGGCAGGTGATATACGGCAGCATCTTGGCGTCGTCGATATATTTGGCATAGAGTGGTTTGATTTGCTGTGGGTGGGCGCAGTTACCTGGGCGCGCCTTGAGTTCGGCGGGCGCATTACCAGTGCCACCACATGAGGGCACGGCGACTTTGACGCGATTGTCGGTGCCAGCCAGCATGACCGAGAGCTTACCGCCCATGGAGTGGCCATGCACGCCGATTTTTTCTGCATCCACGAAGTCGAGTTGCTGCAAGGCGGTGATCGCGCGTTTGTTGGCGAGGTTGATGAGAAACCAGTTGTTGTTGCGCGGAGAGTCGAAATCGTCGTAAGTCAGCTCATCGGGCGCTGTGTTGGCGAACCAGCCGTTGTGTTGCTGCGTGGCATCTAAGGGCGACCAGTCGGTGGCAATGGTGCCTTCGGCGGGCTGGTCGGGCTCTTGATGGTGCATTAAACGTCCGCCCCAGTTGGTAGCGAGTACGACGTAGCCATTCTGCGCGATTGCAGAGGAGTACTGATGTGTGGCACGCTGACCTCCCCCATGAATCTGCACGATTCCTGGGAGTTTTTCGTCCATGTCACTCG
>CALAPX010000399.1 GCA_937888355.1 uncultured Spartobacteria bacterium | reverse complement strand
ACTGAAACACTGGTATAAACAAACCCATCACTAGTCCTTAGCTAGTACAGCCCCTTATTTAAAGATTGAATCGCAAGTTCGCTCTATTGGCCTTGGATGACTGGCTACCCATCAACTGTAGAAAATAGCGGATTGGTGATTGTGCTTGGTTTTGTGGTGCAATGAATCTCATGAAAAAGAAGATCGGCGTTTGTTTTTGGGAGTGCTTAAATATTGCGCATGCTAGCCCATGAACGATTCCATTCCTCGGTGTCGCGGTATTTCGACCGAGCGGCGCGGTTAAGTCGGCATCCAGCGGGGTTGCTGGATTTTATCAAGACGTGCAACAGCGTTTACCGCATGCGTTTCCCGGTGCGGGAGGATGATGGGTCGATTAGAGTGGTTGAAGCATTTCGGGCTCAACACAGTCACCACCGGCTCCCGTGCAAGGGAGGGGTTCGTTTCAGCCCGGAAGTAAGTCAGGACGAAGTGATCGCACTGGCTTCGCTCATGACCTACAAGTGCGCTGTGGTTGGCGTGCCATTTGGTGGGTCCAAAGGCGGAGTGAGAATCGATCCGCGCATATCATCCACAGGATTTCGTGAGAGGGTGATAAGGCGTTACACGGCGGAATTGGTGAAAAAAGATTTTATCGGTCCGGCGGTGGATGTGCCCGCTCCCGACTATGGAACCGGCGAGCAGGAGATGGCGTGGATGGCCGACACTTATAGAGGGTTGAAACCGGGAGAATTGCATGCTTATGCCTGCGTGACAGGAAAACCGCTTGAGTTGCATGGCATACCCGGCCGCAGGGAGGCCACAGGTTTAGGCGTTTGCATGGGGATTTCTGAGTGCCTGAGCCGTCTTAAAGACATGAAGGAATTGGGCATCACTCCCGGGATCGAGGGAAAGCGAGTGATTGTGCAGGGGCTGGGGAATGTCGGCTATCATGCAGCGGCGGCATTGCGAGAGCTTGGAGCCGTTGTGGTTGGAATCACAGAATACAATGGCGGTATTTTGGATCCGAAGGGGCTTGACCCAGCAGCAGTGAAAGCATTTTTCACCGATCGAGGAACGATGGATGGCTATCCCAATGGGACTTTCTTTGAGAACGCGCAGGCACTATTGGAGGAGGAGTGCGATGTATTGGTCCCCGCAGCGCTCGAAAATCAGATCACGCCAGAAAATGCGCCGCGGATCCGCGCTAAGATCATCGCTGAGGCAGCTAATGGGCCAGTGGATGCTGATGCTGAGAAAATCCTTCTTCAGCGGGGTATTTTTCTTATTCCAGATGTGTATCTCAATGCCGGCGGGGTGATCGTGTCCTACTTCGAGTGGTTGAAAAACTTATCGCATGTGAGTTTCGACAGGATGACATCCCGGTACACAGAAATCTCCCGCGAGAATTTGCTGAAAGTAGTAGAAGAGCTCGTGGGAAAGAACATCCCAGCGGAGCAAAGGGCAAAGATTGTTACCGGGCCAACCGAGTTGGATCTGGTGCGAACATCACTTGGTGAGACAATGGCGCGTTCCTACCACGCCATCCATGATCACTGGAAAGTACATGACATGGAGGATCTCCGGACTGCCACCTATGCATATGCGATTGATTTGGTGGCGAAGAGCCATTTGGCCCACGGGATTTTCCCGTGACGTGGATTAGTCTTCTTCCTCGTCGTCCTCAGGTGGTGCCGGCGGCGGGGCCTTCGCGGTGACAAGTACCTTGTCAATGCGCTGGCGGTCCATGTCGATCACCTCGAATTCAAAGCGGTCCCACTGGAATTTGTCGTTCTCGCGGGGAATATGGCCAAGTTGGTGGAGAATGAATCCACCGAGGGTCGAATAACGATTAGCGTCCTCGCCCGGGAGGTCGTCCTCAATTTCAAGGGTTTTCTTGGCTTCATCAATATCCAGCATGGCATCCACAAGCCATGTGCCATCCTGACGAAGAATGGCTTTCGGGTCATGACGTTGTTCGCGCTCGGGCAGGTTACCGACAATCGCCATCATGACATCATTGAGCGTGACGAGACCTTGGAGGCCCCCGAATTCATCCACAACCAAGGCAATATGCTTTCCGGATTTTTTGAATTCCTCGATAAGCTTGCCTGCGGGCATGGCAGTTGGCACGTAGAGGGGAGGAGTGACGAGGGCGCGAAGTTCAACACGGCCGGCGAGGGAGAGGTTTGCCCAGAGGGATTTAACCGAAATCATGCCCACGACGTTGTCACGGGTCTCTTGATAGACAGGAAAGTGCGAGTGTCCGCTTCCGGCGATCCTGCGCCAATTTTCTTCATCTGCGTCATCCAGTGAGAGCCAGATCATGCGTGCTCGGGGGGTCATGAGATCTCCGGCGATTTGCTCATCGAGTTCAAAGACGCCTTCCACCATTTCCTTTTCCTCTTTTTTGAACACGCCGGCGCTAAGCCCCTCATCGATCAAGACACGAACCTCTTCTTCCGAAGTCACGGCTTCCTTGGGCTTGCGGATGCCGAGAGCCGCCATGAGGGTGTCACTTGAGAGGTTCA
>CALAPX010000398.1 GCA_937888355.1 uncultured Spartobacteria bacterium | reverse complement strand
CTTACGCCCGTCGCATCACCGGAGAGCGTCGAAAACATTTTTGCCCCATCGCCGGAAGATGTGGGCGCGAGCGGTTCGGATGCGATGGGACTGGGAGCTGGGACTGGTTTCGCTTTTGCCTTTGCCTTTGCCTGACCAACCTCATCGGGCGATTGTCTGGCGCACCCAATCGTCAGGATCGCAAAAACAAGGCAGAGCGTTGCAGTCAAGGTGGGGGCAGGAAATTGCTTTGATAGGGCCATCATCTACCGGCACAGAATAGCCGAACACCGGCATAAAATGAAGGCGAATGTTCAGAACACCTGACCTCGGCTGATTTCAGGGTGATACCGTTTTGAAGATCATGCGCAAGTCGGTGCCGGGATAAATGGTTTCGGTTTCATTGAGTTCAGCGCAGAGGTGGGCGACGATGGCATTGGCTTTCGGAGTCGCCAAGCTGTGAAGTTCGACACTCAGGGTCTTGGCTTGTTGATCCGGGATGAGGTTGGCTTCGGTGGTGCAGATGTCTCGAATCAAGGCTCGGGCTTCGTCTTGATGATGGAGGTTGAGCTTCTCGCGCACGATGCGGGCCATGGCGGTTTCGGCCCGATAGGCGATGATCTTGATGGTGTCGATGAAGTGCTTGCTGCGCGTGGCCAGTTTCAGCCACTTCTCTTCTTCGGGCAATTCGCTCGCCTCGATGTGTTTTCCGGCCTCTTTGCGCTGCTTCTTCTTTTGCGCAATCTCGGTGTCTTCCTGCTCGATGGCGGTGCGCAGGGTTTCGGCTTGATCCATGTAGTGCTCGGCTTTTGCCGTGTCGAGTTCGCCTGCGAGTTCCAACTGGTAAAGGCGGGCTTTGCGACGGTGCTGGGCTGCCACCCGCTTGCGCACCTCTCCATCGAGCCGACGCCAGGCGGGATTGACCACTCGTGTGGTCTCATCCACGGGCTCAAGCTGATAGTCGATAAGTCGATCCAAGTTAAAATGTTCCCTGCCGTATTTGAAGAAGTTCTCTTGATACCATCGGCCGAATTGTGGGGCCACAATTTGCTCCACGCTCGCGCGCCAATCGGTGCTGATAATCGAGACCTGATGGCCGCTTTTGCTGAGCTTGCGGATTTCCCGCACCCAGAGTTGTTCGCTTTTTTTGCTCCCCAACAAGGTGCCGCGTTCGGCCAGGAGCATCTCGGCTTCTCCGCCTTCCATGAGGCGCACTTGCTGTGGGATGAATTCGCTTTGCTCCCAGTCTTTGCCCGGATGCTTGTGGTAGGTCTGGCAGGCGATGCGCTTTTCTTTCATGCGTTTGAACAGGCCGGGGCTGTAGCCTTCGCGGTCGAAGATAAGCCGGAAGCGCATGCGCAATGGATCGGCATCCAACTCGGCCTGGCCGGGTTGATGGGGAATCCTGGTTTCAAGTTCGGGCACGATCTGTTCTTCGAGCACGCGCACGAGTCCGGGATCGACCGCCTGGTTGATTTTGAAAAAGGGCAACCCGTCGAGCCCGTTGACCCAATAGTCGGTGGTGGCCCGCAGGCAGAGGCGCTGGCGTGCGATGTAGTGCCGAGGCAATTTGGTCTGGCTTCCGTGGTATACCCTGGCATGCCCATCAATGTAGAGTGTGCCGGTGGCGGAGGGTTCAGCCTCCATCCAGTCGCTGCAAAGTTGCACCGCCCAGCCTTCTGCGTCACCCTGCGTGCTGAGGTCTTTGATCTTGGCGCGAAGGGTTTTGGCCTCGGGGCAACGGTCCAGGCCGAGCAGCTTTCCCCATTCTCCGGGAGCAGTGTAGCGCAGTGCCTCGACGGACTTGACCCGGCACAGAGCCAGCAATCCTAACAATACAAAAATATGCTCCAGTCCGTAGTAGCCCGGCGGCAGGGAGAAGAACCGCGAGGCGTGACGCAGAAGTCCACTGGCCAGAAGAGCGGGCAGGGCCAGAAGCACGCCACCATAGCTCACGTCCTCGCAGGGGTGACGGAACTCCGTGGGCGCGGCATCGAGTTTCCCAAGGCTGGCCAGTACGCGCATGGCAAGATCGGTCGTGCCCACGCCCAGCACTGCCCCGGCATCCATGCGGCTGCGCTCGCTCTTACTCAGTGGTGAGGGCGAAAGCGCCGGAGGGCATATACCCGCATCCGCATCGCCAGGTTCGCTTTCAGCGTTTTGATTTTGGCTTCGACTCTGGCTTGGCCTTAACTCCGAGGATTTTTTTTAGAAGATCCCGACTGCCGCTCTGAGCGGGACTTGCGTTTCGTTTCGAAAAATGCCCTGGGGCCACCCTCTCGGTACCTTTTCACCCAGCGTTTGAGCGAGAGCGGCTTGATGCCGAAGGCCCGCACCAGTTCCGACTGCTTCGCATTGCCATTGAGGTAAAACTGACTGACGATCATCTTGAACGACGCGACGTCATCGACCTTGTGCAGGAAAACTGGCATCATGCCGTGAAGGTAAACGATCTCATCGCCCTCGCGCCGATAACCCAGATGCGGCGTGATGAGATGGACGCCTTCCGCGAAAACGGGCAGTTGCAATTGTGGCATGCCCTCAGCTTAGAACACCACAACGAGTCCGCGCAATCCCCAAGGACGCTCCTGCCTCAAACACAATTCTGGTATCATTTTCGTCGACCTTCGACTCGATCACACACAATCTGCAAAACCCTAGTTCTACAGGCTTTCGCTCTGTTCCCCACCACCCGAGGTCAGGTGTTCTGAACAGAGTAGGCAATCCCACT
>CALAPX010000397.1 GCA_937888355.1 uncultured Spartobacteria bacterium | reverse complement strand
AGAAGGGCGCGGGTGGTTTCAATGACCTCGGCCGGGTTGCCATTGACCATATAAAGAACGCGCCAGCATCCATCGGATGGCGGGACCTCCCGCCGAGGAGGGGGGGTTGAAAACAGAAGAGGAACAGGAAACCCCGTGACGCGAATCTTTTCGTGGGGAACACCGCGATCCTCAAGAACGCGAGCGGTGGGTTCGTTGGGAGTTAGAAACGTGTCACTCGAGCAGCGAAGCCAGATGGCATTCACTGTTAGCGAGTCTGTAATCACTGTGGCATAGGCAAAGTTGCGCTTCGCTGCGGGGGCAATCTTGTCAATTATTGGGCCATAGCCCGGAAAGACGCTCACCAAGACGTCCGGCGCATGCTTTCTAAGGAGGTGGCGGAGATGACGGGCTGGCGCGCCAAGAAGTTTCACGCCAGTTGAAGTCGCAGGAATGCGATCTAGGAGATGATAGGTCAGTGCCCAGAGGGACGGAGCTCTGGTGATGGCAAAGTGGTAGCCAAACCGGGCAATGCGGTTGATAAGCGGGACTGACTCGGCAAAGACATCGTGCACAGCGACCTTGATGCCTGGACGTAACTCCCGCAATGCGGCGGCAAGGTTTCTTGCGGCTGCATTGTGGCCCTCGCCAAAGCCAGCCGTAAGAATAAGGACGGAACCGTCTCGCATAGGGTTAAAAGGGTGATGACACTAAACGCGGATGCACAGTGAGGGAGAAGCAATTCCAAGGCAAGAACTGGTCTAGCAAAATGGGTTTATCCGGAGTGACTGGCAGGCTAGAGTTCTGAAATGCGATTTTTAATTTTGAATGTTCTACTTATTGCCGTTCTAGCGGGGTGTGGAAGCGGTAGGCGGGAGACGGCTGCGGCGGAATTTTTGCGAGCCGAAGAGAGTGTGGTGGGGGAAAAATTGGGGCAGGAGGCTGTTCTGAAAGGGGTGGCAAGGTTTCAGGAGTTTTTTAAGGATGTGACCCCTGAATCGGTGCGCCGATTGGCGCCTGAATTGTATGCCCCGGAGATATGGTTCAACGATACATTGAAAACGCTGAAGGGTCGGAATCAGGTGGAAGCGTATTTTTTGAAAACGGCGGAACACGTGGATTTCGTTCGGGCCAAGGTCATGGATTCCGCCATTTCGGGAAGGAATTGCTATGTGCGCTGGGTGATGGATGTTCAATTTAAAGGGGCGCAGGAACCGATTCGTACTGTGGGAATGACATTGCTCCGTTTCAACCGAGAGGGACAGGTAGTGCTCCATCAGGATTTTTGGGACTCCTCAGCGGGATTTTACGAGCATTTGCCTTTGATTGGAGGGGTATTGCGATGGATCAAATCAAAGATTTAGGCGGTCGCCGCCAGGATCTTGCTAGGCTATTCCAGGGCCAAGTTCCGGTGTTGTCGCTAGCTCCCATGCAGGACATCACGGATTTTCCGTTTTGGAAATTGATGACTCGTTACGGAGGGGCGGATCTGTATTTCACCGAATATTTCCGTGTGACCCCGGATTACAAACCCGAGAAATCAATCCTTCGATCGATCACGGAGAATCCCACGGGACGGCCTGCCATTGCTCAAATCATTGGGAACGATGCTGTGGCCATGGCGCGGGTGGCGCGTGAACTTGAGCGCCATGAAGTCGCCGCGATCGATTTGAATCTTGGTTGTCCCGCGCCTGTTGTTTATCGGAAGTGCGCTGGGGGTGGATTGTTGAGAGATCTTCCTCGCATTGATGCGTTGCTAGGCCGGTTGCGCGACGCGATTGATGGAGCGTTTACGGTGAAGACGCGGGTGGGATTCGAGAGTGCTGGAGAGTTCGACGCATTACTTGAGGTTTTTTCTCGCCACTCTCTGGATCTAGTAACCGTGCACGGGCGGACAGTGGCTGAAAAGTACGGGCCGCAGGTGCACCACGATTGTATCGCGCAGGCGGTGAGGCTCCTTCCTTGTCCCGTGCAAGCGAATGGCAGCGTGACTTCGGCCAGGAGCGCATTGGCGGCAATTGAGTTTACGGGGGCTGCTGGTTTGATGATTGGGCGCGGGGCTATTCGGAACCCTTGGGTATTTTCTCAGATTCGAGATGCTTTCGCCGGGCGAGAGGTGGTTTTTCCCAAGGGGCACGATGTCTTGACATATATCGAGGAGCTTTACGCCGCAGTGTGCCAGCCCGGATATCCAGAACGCATGCAGATTCAGAAGATGAAAAAATACATGAATTTTCTTGGGGAGGGGTTGGAGGATGCCGTGAGATTCCTTCATGACATCCGGCGATGTGACACGAGGGCAGATTTTTTTGGGATCTGTTTTACTCACTTGAATCACGATAAACCGATCGCCCTTGAGCCTGTTGGCGCAGTTTGCGCTGGATAGCTGAAATAGATACGGGGAAAATTCTAGGATTCCGTGCTTTTCGATCTGGATCGATGTGTTTAAGAGCACTGAAACTTGTCGATCGCCATGCCAGCTACCCGCATTCTTCTTAACGAACTCGACCAAACGCAATCGCTGACCCAAGGGGAATACAAATCCGAGGTCAAAAAACTCCAACTCGAATTGCTGAATATGCAGCTTGAGTTGCATGAGAAAGGGATCCCTGTCGTGGTGGTGATCGAGGGGCCTGATGCGGCAGGAAAGGGGGGAGTGATTAAGCGTCTCACAGAGAGGCTCGATCCCCGCCTAATGCGGGTTTATTCAGTCAACAAGCCCACGGCTGAGGAGTTCGCAAGGCATTATCTTTGGAGGTTCTGGTGCAAATTGCCCCAGCGTGGGCATCTGGCGATTTACGACCGATCATGGTATGGGCGAGTGCTTGTCGAGCGGGTCGAGGGTTTTTGCAGCAAGGCGGCGTGGAATCGAGCCTATGAGGAGATCAATGCATTTGAAAAAATGCTAATCGATGATAATGCCGTGTTTCTGAAAATGTGGATTCACATTTCGAAGGATGAGCAGCTCGGACGCTTTAAGCGCCGCGAAGCCGATCCTTACAAGCACTGGAAGATTGGCGATGAGGATTGGCGAAACCGGAAACGGTGGAGCGAACATATCATCGCGGCAGAGGAAATGTTCGAGAAGACATCCACGGAGATCGCTCCTTGGCACGTCATTCCTGGAAATTACAAGTGGTATGCACGGATTAAGGCACTGCAACTTCTCAACGCAGTAGTCGCCAAGGCCCTCGGAAGGAAATCGAAGCTGGGGTGATGCGCGATCCGATCACTTGAGAGGTGAGGGGTAGTCGCCAGATAGAATCAGAGTGGCAAGGGCATCCACAACGATTGGGCGGTCTTCCTTGTAGGTCACCCCGAACCAGTTGCTCTCTACGGGAAGAACACGCACGCGGGCTCCACCTGAATCGATCATGGCGGTCACGGCGGCAGGAATATAGAATTCTGACTTTTCCTCATTTCCATGGGATTCAAGAAAGCCGATAAGCAACGAATCAAGGAGCCCAAATACTTTGGGCGTAAAGCCCCAGCAATTCATCGAGACACGCTCTGTTCCCACAAAGATAGCCCCATCGCTCTCGTCACAGATTCCCTGAGGGGTTTTTGCGATGCGTGTTTGTTCACGCACGGCGACCAGTTGGTTGCTTGCATCGGCGCGGCAGACGCCTCGCGAGACAGTGCCGTGTTCCGACAGGGTGGCATCTAGACGGTACCCGGCGAGGCAGAACCCGGGGAGGGATGTATTTTCTTCTGTGGTGGAAAGAAAATCTGCAACAGTCGAAATTGCGCCATATCCGTAGAAGTCATCGGCATTGATGGCTAGAAAAGGGGTGTCGATCGCGTGGCGCGCGGCCCAGACCGCATGTCCGGTGCCCCATGGTCTTTCACGACCTGCGGGAATCGTGAAGCCTTCGGGAAGGTCACTGAGTTGCTGGAATACGTAATCAACGCCGATTCTGCTCTCGAATTTCGAGCCCACACGCACACGAAACTCATCTTCGAAGTCCCGGCGGATGACAAAGACAACGCGGGTGAATCCACTTCGAATAGCATCGAAGACCGAGTAGTCCAGGATCGTCTCGCCTGAAGGCCCAAGACCGTCCATTTGCTTCAATCCGCCGTACCTGCTGCCCATGCCGGCAGCCAAAACAAGAAGTGTGTTATCCATTGAAAAAATTTGCTCCACATTCCCTTTGTTAGACTGGGAAAAAAAAGCCAAATGAATTTTGCTAAGTGTGTGAACACCTCATCAAAAAAAATCGGGGCGAGAGGATTCGAACCTCCGACCTCCTGGTCCCAAACCAGGCGCTCTACCAAGCTAAGCTACGCCCCGTAGCCCAACCAACCTGTACTCTTCGGAGATCCCTTGCAA
>CALAPX010000396.1 GCA_937888355.1 uncultured Spartobacteria bacterium | reverse complement strand
CTCTAAAAACGGAATATTAATATTTATTTTAATGTCTTTTTTCGCCAAGGAAGACATTCCTCCAGCAGAGGATTTTTTCTTCGATCCTTTACCCTCTAACGCAATCGATTTTGGGAAAAACCCAGCCTGCCTGAGTTGGGCCACCGCTTCATTTTGTGAATCTGCCTCAAGGATTCCAGTGGATTCCTGACCGCGGGCATCTAGGGTAACATATGTGAAGCGTGGCATGGGCTGGGAAGACAGTGGTTAATTTGTTAATTAATCACCCCTGCTTTGTCGAGAATCGTTTTATGGTGCGAATGCAACAAAGGGGTTGTGTTCCCGCTCATGCCCAATCGTTGTCTCTGGACCATGTCCCGGCAGAACACGTGTGTTGGGATCCAATGGATAAAGTTTACGGCGAATTCCCTCGAAGAGCAGCGGGCCATCACCTCCCGGCAAATCCCAACGCCCAACCCCCTCATGAAACAAAACGTCGCCACCAATCAAGACTCCAGAATCCAGCAAAAGAAAACATAAACTCCCTGGGCAATGCCCCGGAACATGCAATACATGGAATTTCAAACCCGCAATCTCATGCGTCTCGCCTTCATTAAGCAAAAGATCGGGAGTGACAGGCTCGAACTCGATATCAAAGCCGTGTTTTTTAAAAAAAGCCCCATCAGCCACCATTGGCACAGTGTCGGCGTGACACGCAACCTTGCATCCATGCCTCCACTGAATGGCTGCAGCATCCATTACATGATCGAAGTGTCCGTGCGTCAGCAAAAGCACATCGACCCGCTCCTCGGCAAACGCCGCATCTGCGCCCTGCGGGGCATCAAATAGAAGATTGCCCTGCGGCGTTTTTAAAAAAATAGCATTGGTCGCCAGAGGCCCACCGGTGAAAAATTTGAACTCATTCATGAAAGTTTTGTCGAATATCAGCCGTCACAATTTGATTTTAGTCGGCCGCTCTGCAAGATAATCCATTACATTCATGAGGCACCTTTTAAAATCCTCCATATCCGCCGCCATTTCCATCTCGCTGATCATGGCCGGCTTCGTCCAGGCCAATGCCCCGATGCCCGCAGATCAGGCGCAGATCGCCCTAGCGGTCGCAAACTGGCTTCAACAAGCCCACTACAGCCGGACAAAACTGGATGACACCATGTCCTCCAAGCTGCTGCTGAACTACCTTGAGCTTCTGGATTACAACAAACTCTACTTCACAGAAGAGGATGTGGCTGAGTTCACAGAAAAATACGCTACCACCCTCGATGACCACATCCTCAGGGGGGACTTAGCCCCAGCCCACGAGATCTTCGCCCGCTACAAGCAACGCGTTGAGGAACGCGTCGCAAGGAATAAAGAACTGGCGAAGCAGACCTATGATTTCAAAGGGAACAACTCCGTGGAACTCAACCGCCAAAAATCCAAGTGGCCGGCCACCTCAGCTGACTCCGATAAACTTTGGCAAGACCGCGTGGAGGCCGAAATCCTCCAAGAACATCTTACCGAATTTAAACTCCGCACCCCGGAAGAGACCGTCACTCGGCGCTACGATCAAGCCCTCCGAAACGTGAACGAGATGGATTCTGCTGATATTGGGAACACCTTCCTTCGTGCCTTGGCACGCACCTACGACCCCCATTCTGAATACCTGAGCCCAAGTGAAATGGAGAACTTCCAGATCACCATGAAACTCTCGCTCGTAGGCATCGGGGCTGTTCTTCGCTCAGAGGATGGCTACACCAAGATCGTAGAAATCGTTCCAGGGGGCCCCGCTGACAAGGATGGACAGCTTAAGGTCGGTGACCGCATCGTGGCTGTGGCGCAGGGAGATGAAGAATTCGAGGATATCGTCGACATGCGTCTCGATAAGGTCGTTGAAAAAATCCGCGGCAAGGAGGGCACTGTCGTCCGTTTGCAAGTCATTCCCAACGATGCTGACGACCCATCGAAGCGCACCCTCGTGGAGATAAACCGCGACAAAGTACAACTCAAAGACCAGGAAGCCAAAGCTGAACTCATCGATGTCACCGAACCCGACGGCAAGGTCACCCGCCTCGGCTGGATCACACTTCCTTCATTTTATGCTAACATGAGTGGAAATGGAGAACCAAAAAGCACCACTGAGGATGTCTCCCTCCTGCTCTCGCGGCTTAAAGAAGAGGGCATAGAAGGGCTTGTGGTCGACCTCCGCCGTGATGGTGGCGGTTCCCTTGAGGAGGCAATCAACCTCACCGGCCTCTTTATTCCCAAGGGCCCCGTTGTCCAATCGAAGGACCCAAGCGGAAAAATCACAGTCAACAGCGACCGGGACCCTTCAGTTGCCTACGCGGGCCCCATGGTGGTCGTTATGAACCGCCTGAGCGCCTCGGCCAGCGAAATCTTTGCGGCAGCTCTCCAAGACTATGGCCGGGCCGTCATCGTCGGTGATGAGCGCAGTTTCGGTAAAGGCACCGTGCAGACGGTTATCGACTTGGACAAATCTCTCTCACTGCCGTTCTTCAATATCAAACGCCAGAACGCCGGCGCACTGAAGCTGACCATTCAGAAATTCTATCGTATTCGCGGCGGATCAACCCAACTCAAGGGCGTCGAGTCCGACATCGTCCTCCCCTCCCGCACTGACAATCCCGAAATCGGCGAAAACTCCCTGAAAGATCCTCTCGAATACGATGAAATCGCCCCGGTTGTCTTCACTGAGAAAAACCCTAAAGACCTTTCATTCCTTGAGGAGCTCCGGAAGCGCTCGGCCGGGCGCATCGCCACAGATCCCGAATTCCTCTACGTCAGCGAAGACATGAAGCGCCTACGCGAACGGATTGAAGAAAACAGCATCAGTACCAATGAAGAGATTCGCCGCAAGGAACTCGCCGAGGACAAGGCCCGCAAGGAAGCCCGTGACAAGGAGCGCGCCGCCCGAGGCCCCCTCATTAACGCCAAAGTGTGGGAACTCACTTTGGATGATGTGAAATCAAACCGGAAAGATCTAAAGATGGTTGATTTTGAACGTGAACGCTCAAAGAGCTATGACCTCGATGAGGAACTTGAGGGCAACCTAAAAAATTCCGAAGACAAGGAGGAAAAAGACAATTCTCCAAACCCCGACCCGATTCGCAACGAAACAGTACGAATCATGTCTGATCTTCATAATTTCCTGAACTTGGACAATACAGCCACTGCATCAAAAAACAACATTCCCTGAGCTCTTGGTCTCGGCTGTGCTCCCAGACCATTCCAGCGAATGGCGGGACTCCCCTGCCATGTTAGGAATTCAAAAATGCCACGGCCTCATCAAGGCTGGCGACATTTGAGATTGATGCCACCGGGGTGCCCTTGCGAATCCGATTCACCAATCCTGCAATCACTCCACCGGGACCAATCTCTAGGAAGTGGGTGACCTTTAAGTGGTCAATAAGGAATTCTACACTCTGCGACCAGCAAACGCTACCCGTGACCTGGTCAGCCAGCGTCCGGCGGATCTCAGCCGGATCCGACACCGAAACCGCGTCGACGTTGCAAACAACCGGAACCCTTGGAGACTTCATCTCAGTTTCCTGAAGAGCGAGTGAAAGTGATTGGTAAGCAGGCTCCATGAGGCGCGAGTGAAATGCTCCAGCGACGGTCAACTCAACCGCTTTCCTCGCGCTGTATTCCTTGGCCATTGCAACCGCCATCACAATTTTTGCGGCATCACCGGAGAGGACGATCTGGCCTGGCGCGTTGATGTTTGCGACATCGACATCTGCAGCTGCGGCAAGGTCACGCACACGATCCTCCTCGCCACCGATGATCGCCGCCATTCCGCCCCGAGTACTCTCACAAGCGGCCTGCATCGCACGCGCCCTGCGATCGACTAAACACAAGCCCGTCTCAAAATCAAATGTTCCAGCGGCGGCGTGAGCGGTGAACTCCCCTAGTGAAAGCCCCGCTACCGCATTAAATTCCACCTCAGGGCATCGCTGGCGCAATGCGGCTAGGCATGCCATCCCATGAACGTAGAGCGCCGGCTGGCACACTGAAGTCTTGGTCAATTCCTCAGCTGGTCCCTCGAAAGCGATCTGGCTCATGGGGTATCCCAAAACCGTATCTGCCTGTTTGAATAGCTGTGATACAACGGGAAATTCCGCTGCCAGATCCTTGCCCATACCCACTGTTTGGGCGCCTTGACCGGAAAAGAGGAGTGCGAGTTTTTTCATGGTAAAATGATTGAATCCAAAAAGGATTAATCGGGTGTAAACAAACACTTTTCTGAGGAGAAGATTAAAAGGGGCCTGAATTTCTAGTGCGCACCATTAATAAATGGCGAATATTCTTCCATGCGATTTTTTATCTCTCTCCTAGCTGCTATTCTCCCGCTTTTGATTGCCTCATGCGCCATCCGTCCAACCCATCCTCCGCTAGCTACGGTGCCTCATGTCGATCTCGAGCGCTTTATGGGGGATTGGTATGTTATCGGCACCATCCCTTGGTTTTTAGAAAAGAACAACGTTGGCACGATGGATATCTATTCCCCTCGGCCAGATGGAAAAATCGACATCCGCTACGTTTTCCACAAGAAGTCCCTCGCCTCGCCTCGCCGCGAGATGAAGGCTGTCGCCACTGTTATTGACACCACATCGAACGCCACCTGGGCTGTTCAATTCCTCTGGCCGTTCAAGGCACCGTTCCTCATTACTGACCTAACTCCGGATTACAGCCGTACCACCATTGGTTATCCCGATCGAAGCCTCATCTGGATCATGGCGCGTACCCCGCAACTCGCCGAAGAAGATTATCAGCAGGCTCTCGCTGCTGCCGCAAGACAGGGTTATGACACTTCAAAAATTATTCGCGTCCAGCAACCTACGGCACTATAAATAGTATGAATGATTATAAGATTTTATCTTCACCTCATAACAATATCCCTGCCCTTACAAAACTGTGATTTCAATCAATGAATTGCCCCTAAAAGGTGTTCTTTAATATTCTCAAGATCAAAAGCATAATTATAAAATCATATAGTTTTATTTTTCTATGAGCTCTTCTCTTAATCGCGCCAGCATGGGCAATGCTGCGCTTGAAATGATTGCCGAGCGATTTCGGGCGCTTGGCGAACCAAACCGCCTTCGCCTCCTCATTTCCTTGGAGCAGGGCGAACAATGTGTGGGCCACCTCGTGGAGGCAACCGGCCTGTCTCAAGCGAATGTTTCACGCCATCTCGGCGCCTTGGTGCAAAGCGGCATCCTTGCTCGCCGCAAAGCCGGACTAAAGGTCTTCTATCGCATCGCAGATTCCAGCATTTTTGAAATGTGCGATCATGTGTGCGGAAGCCTTGCGAAGCGGCTTGCAACACAAGCGAGCATCATCCCTGGAGGAAACTCCTAGCCTTCGGGACTCGTCCCATCCCTTTTTTCAGGTAGCGCTCAATACGGCAATCAAAGCCGCCAAAATCAACGCGCTGCGAAAAGTTCCGCTCCAACCTCGAATCATGGCGCCAATCACTTCCGACAGGGTTGGCAAGCACAAGCACGCCGCCGGGGCGCAGCACCTCTGCCGCCACTGCGAACAAATCAGCAATCATCGCCTTGAGATCTGGAATCGGCACACGGCGCCCGAGCGGTGGATTGGTGATGATTTGAGCCACATCGCCGGCATGAATCCCTGCAATGCGTGGAAAGTCGCGAAAATCACATCGCCTCAACACGTGCACCCCGTCCACCCTCGCAGCCTCCATATTTCTGCCGGCGATTCGTAGAGCTTCCCCACTTAGGTCAGAGCCGTAAATACGACTTACTCCTCCAAGCTTTGCCCTTTCCACCAACTCCAAACCCGACCCGCAAAATGGATCCCAGACCGATTCGCCCCGCCCCGCCAAGCGCGCCATCGAGGCCGCAAGAGGCGGATGAGAGGCCGCTGGAACATCCGCCAGCCTATAAGAAAACCTTGGATCAGGGGACAGGCGCGGACGTAGTTCCACTGAAACCCGTCGTCCGATCGGATGTAAATCCACCGCCCACATGGCTGAGCGTGCATCGTTTAACAACCCCGGCCTCAACCCATGCACTCTTTCCGCAATCTCAGCCACCGCACCTCGGCGGTGTCCTTCCCCCACAAACTCTAACCGGTATCGGGGCACGCCATCAGTCAATGCCTCAAGTATACGAAATGAAGGCTCCGATGCGATGACTTGCGCGATGGCAGCCAAATCTCGGTCGACTTCGCCAAGAACAACATTCAGCGTGCCGAAACACCGCATAGAGAACAAATCACCCAGCGTCAACGCGTCTAGCGCCTCCAGTGCCACCACCCCGCTTGAGTGCCCGGCAAACTGCATCCTTTCGCGCAAGCAGTGGTTTGCATCATATTCAGAACGCACAAACCCTTCCAACCCCCGGCGACCACGAAGATGAATTCTCAGTCCCTCAGCACCGGGGATCAACTTATCCAATAAAATCCTCCCTCCAACCTCTCTCGCTGCTCCAGCCTTGATCTTTTGAGCCACACCGGCAGGCATTTCCTCAATCGCCTCAATTGCTCCACGTCCCGC
>CALAPX010000395.1 GCA_937888355.1 uncultured Spartobacteria bacterium | reverse complement strand
ACAACCCGTTTCTTGCGTATGTTGAGACCTTGCGATCCGCCACGCGGAATGCGCGGGGGATCGCCTTCGACGGAGGGTTTCGCGCGGGAGAGCAGGGGCCGCCTGTTCTTTTATTTTCACCGCACCCGGATGACGAATGCATCACCGGCCTTCTCCCGCTGCGACTCATGCGGGAGTGCGGACACAGGATCATCAATGTCCCCGTCACCTTCGGGAGCGATGCCGAACGCCGTCAGGCCCGGCTTGCCGAACTGCGCGCCGCCTGCGATTGGCTCGGCTGGGAGGTGCATGTGGCCGATGAAACACTGGCTCCGCTCGACGCTCCACAGATCAGTGCGGCGCTGGCACACTTCCAGCCCGCATTCATTTTTCTGCCCCATGCGATGGATTGGAACTCCACGCACCTCCGCGTCCACCACACCGTCATGGAGGCCCTCGCATCGATGCCGTCGGAATTTTCCTGCCGCGTGGTCGAGACGGAATTCTGGGGGGCGATGGACGATCCGAATGTGATGGTCGAGGGAGACTCAACCAGCGTGGCGGATCTGGTGGCGGCCACCGCGCTTCATACCGGCGAGGTTGCGCGGAATCCCTACCACCTCCACCTTCCGGCATGGATGCAGGACAATGTCCGCCGTGGCACTGAGCGCATCGGCGGCCAGGGGAGTGCCGCACCCGACTTCGACTTCGCCACGCTTTATCGGATCCGCTCATGGAAAGACGGCGCCTTGGTGCCCTGCCTGCCCCGAGGCCTTTTCCTCTCCGCCACCGACACGCCCTCCGTGCTTGCCTAAAATGGAAGTCATCATCCACGACACACCCCAGGACGCCGCCTCCACAGGAGCCCGCATGGTCGCGAGGCTGGTTCGTGAAAAGCCCCACGCTGTGCTCGGACTGGCCACCGGCGGCACCCCGCTTCCGCTTTACAGGGAACTCGTGCGCCTGCACCGCGAGGAGGGCCTCGATTTCAGCCGGGTTACCACTTTCAACCTCGACGAATACCTCGGCCTCGGCCCCGGGCACCCGCAGTCCTACCACCACTTCATGCGTGAGCACCTGTTCGACCACCTCAATATTCCCGCCGAAAACACCCACATTCCCGACGGCATGACGCCGGATGTCCCTGCGTTTTGCCGCGACTACGAACGCCGGATCGCCGAAGCCGGCGGCATCGATCTCCAAATCCTCGGGATCGGCTCCGACGGCCATATCGGTTTCAACGAACCCGGCTCTTCGTTCGCCTCGCGCACCAGGATCAAAACCCTCGCCCGCGAAACCCTGCACGACAATGCCCGCTTCTTTAATGACGACCCTGCCAAGGTGCCGCACCACTGCATCACAATGGGCATCGGCACGATCATGGACGCCCGCTGCGTCCTTCTTCTCGCCTTCGGCTCCGGCAAAGCCGAGGCCATTGCAGGCATGGTCGAAGGACCCGTCACCGCAAGCCTCCCCGCCTCGATCCTGCAGCACCACCCCACCGCCAAAGTCCTCATCGACTCCCCCGCCGCCACGGCCTTGCATCGCGCCGATTACTACCGCTGGGTCTACGAAAACAAACCCGCATGGCAGCGGGAATAAGCGCCAGGCGAATAGGATGGATGCACGGCGTGTGATGGCATTGAATGAGCCGCAATGCTTCAGCGTCAATTGGAAAAAACCGCGATGGGACCAATCAGCACCCTCATTAGAAGAAAATTTTCAAGAGCCGCAGGGTTCGCAGCTTTTGCGATCATGGCCCTGCCATTTTTCGGAGAAGCCAAAGAGATCCAGAAACCCAACATTGTCTTTCTGCTGGTCGATGATTTGGGGTGGGCTGATGTTGGGTATCAAGGGAAGAAGTTTAAGACGCCCAACATAGATCGACTGGCCCAAGAGGGCATGATCTTCACCGATGCCTACGCGGCTAGCCCGGTTTGTTCTCCGACCAGAGCCAGCATTATGACGGGGAAATCCCCCGCCCGCTTGAAGTTGACGAGTCATATCCCCAGCTTGGGCAAAACCTGGACTTATGGCCGACCACAAGACGACAGGGAGTTCTCAGTCGAAAGCGGAATCGAAACACGAAATTGGCTGCCGGAATCCGAAGTGTCGATTGCGGAAGCGTTGAAGCCTCTGGGATATGCCACCGGGTTCTTCGGCAAATGGCATCTCGGGCACGAACCATATCATCCAATCAAGCAAGGGTTTGACGAACAGAAATGTGTCACGAACTGGGGGCAGCCACCTTCTTATTACTCGCCTTACTGGCGCAAATGGCCGACGGGCGATATTCAAATCGACGATCTCGCCAAAGACGCGAAGGAGGGGGAGTATCTGACAGATCGCCTCACCGACGAAGCATGTTCCTTTATTTCAAAGCACAAGGAAGACGGCCCCTTCCTGTGCTACTTGTCGTATTACACGGTTCATGATCCGCTGCAGCCACGAAAGGATTTGAAGTCCAATGGGAAATACGGGGGTATGATCGCGGCTCTCGACGAATCCGTGGGTCGAATCATGTCTTGCCTCGAGAAGGAACACTTGGAAAAAAATACCGTCGTTGTTTTGATGTCTGATAACGGCGGGGTCTTTGATAATAGCCCTTTGCGTTCCCATAAGGGCTCGATCTACGAGGGAGGAATCAGAGAGCCGATGATCGTCAAATGGCCCGGAGTGACCAAGCCTGGAAGCAAATGCAGCGTTCCCGTCATCTCCACGGACTTTTTTCCCTCTTTTGTCGAAATGGCAGGCGGTGATCCAACAAAAATCCCGAACCTCGATGGGGAAAGTTTCGTGCCGTTGTTGCAGGGAGAGGGGTCGTTAAAAAGAGAAGCGCTATTTTGGCATTACCCCCATCACCGTGGGGAGGAGGGCTATGGTGGCGCGATTCGCAAGGGGAATTACAAGCTCATCGAGAAGTTCTCAACAGGACAAGTGGAACTCTACGATCTGTCCAAGGATATCGGAGAAAAGCAAGACCTGGCTGCCAAGATGCCGGAGAAAGCCGAAGAGCTTCGGAAGGATTTGATCGCTTGGCGCAAAGGAGTTGGAGCATCGATGCCGCAACACGAGAAGGCTGCAGGCGCTGAGCATGTCGTGCGATCTCCCGATGGAAATGTCGTTGTCCGGCTGGACTGCAAAGACTCGCGGCTGAGCTATTCGCTTTTCTGGAATGATCGTGAAATCATCCAGAATTCTGCGCTGTCGCTGGTTCCCGATGCCAAATATGCAGTGCTGGGTGCTGAAAGCCGCTCGGTGAGCCGAACATGGAATACCGTGTGGGGACAATTCAGCACCGTGCAGGACCGCTGTGAGGAAATCGTGCTGAAGGTGGATGCCTCAGGCGTCCAAGCCGATCTGATCTGCCGTGTTTATGACGACGGTGTGGGATTTCGTTTTGTGGTTCCTCAGCAGCAGAATATAAAGAACAAGCCCGTCGACTTCGTCTGTGAATACAACTCCGCCGAACAATTCCTCGGATGGTTTCCGAATGGTGAAGACGAACCACTCGGCCCTGTGCCGTTTGGCGAAAAGGGCCGGCACCAGATGCCTGCCGTCATCGACACCGGCAGCGGGGTTTTTCTTGGACTGCTTGAATCCGACCTCTACACCGCCAAGGAATTCAAAACCGCTGGGCTGTCCGGATCACGGAGCGAGTCAAAAGCGACGTTGACCAGCAAAGGGTTAATCACACCATGGCGGGTGATTCTTTTGGGCACCCAACCCGGCGCATTGCTCACATCGACCGTTCCCCTCAATCTGGCTGCGGAATGCAAACTCGAGGACACCTCTTGGATCAAGGCCGGCAAGAGCCTTTGGGACTGGAGGGTGCATGGCTACAAAGCGGGAGATTTCACTTACGGGATCGATACTGCCAGCTACAAGCGGTTTATCGACTTCGCTGCCGAAAACAACATCCGCTACTTTCTCATCGATGATACTTGGTTCGAGAAAGTGGTGAATGGCAAGTTGATCATCAAGCCAGAAGTGGACATGAATCAGATTATGGACTACGCCCGAAAAAAGGGCGTCGATATTATCCTCTACTACGATCGCTTGAAAGGGGCAACACTGGGCGACGAAGCCCTATTCAAGCTCTACTCCGAATTCGGTGCCGCCGGAATCAAGTATGGCTTCATGGGCGACAATGCCGAATTCACGCGACAAGCTGTTGAGCAGACGGCTGAGAATAAACTCCTTGTGGACTTTCATGACCACCCCTGCCCCATGACGGGAATCAGCCGCACGCTTCCCAATGCAGTGACGCGCGAGTTCTGTCATTCGCAGCAGGATTGCCGCAAGGCGTTTAGCCCAACAGCATTTTTGAAGATGGCCATGATCAATGCCTTATCGGGACCGATCGATCAATGCAATGGAGCGTATGGGTTAAACGGCATCAACGAGGGGGAGCGGCAGAAGGGACCGAGTCAAAAGAACAGCTTTAACTCGACGGTTGTCTCGGAAACCGCCAGAACGCTGATCATCGCCAATGGGTTGATTGTCTTGCCCGACGCTCCCGAAGAATACGAGAAGAAGGCGGACCTGTTTGAGTTCATCCGAGAGATGCCGGCCACTTGGGATGAGTCACGGGTGATCAACAGCAAGATCGGTGAAACCATCACCACCGCCCGGCGAAGCGGCGAGGAATGGTTCATCAGCAGTGTGATGAACGAGAACGGCGGTTCTGTCGAAATTCCCCTCGAGTTTTTGGAGAAAGGGAAGACCTACGAGGTCACCTTTTACGAGGACGCTGCCGAGACCCACTACATCACGAACCGCGAGAGCTATCAGATCAGAAAAGACAAAGTGACCAGCCGCGATGTGATCGAAGCGCGAATGGCACCTGGTGGCGGCCACTGCATGTGGATAAGGCCTTCCAACAAAGCAATCGACAGCGAGAAGAAGTAACCGCACTGCTTTAGGGTCAGTCCCACACATTCACATCATTTTCTTTAGATGTCGGGAGAGATGCCGCTTTGCTTGTGCCGGCATCAGGCTGTCTCGGAGAGAAAAAGGTGAGATTTAACGGAAGGGTAATCCGGGCCCCTCTTGCGGTCCAATGTGGGCGCCACGCCGAAGTGCTTCCGGTAGTCGCGGCTGAGTTCATGCACACGCTCATAACCCACGCGGTAAGCAACCTCGGTGATCGGAACATCGGAGTGTTGAACCAGGCTTCGGGCATAGGCCAGCCTGAGATGTTTCATCCGTTTCATGGGCGGGATGCCGGTTGCGTGATGGCAGGAGCGAATCACACTGCGCTCGCTGCACCCCGCGAGTCGAACGATCCGGCTCATATTGCAGGGCTCGCTGAGATCGAGGCGCAGCATATTTTCTATGCGCCACCAGAGCCGGGCGGGGGTGTCCACGCGCTGTTGCAAAGCTGGCTCCGACAAGATGTCCAACACCAGATCGAGGAGCTGCGCGTGCAGGCGCAGGTGGCGTTCCGTGGCCGGGAGTCCCGTGGCACGCCATGTTTGAAGCAGGCGTTCGGCCTTGTCGAATGTGGCCGCTTTGACTTGGCGCACCCGATATTCCGGAAGAGGGGCAGGCAAAGACGGGGCTTTGAAATTGATCGTGTAAAACTCGATCGGCGCTTCGGTGATTCGCCCTTCGATCATTTCGTTTTCGTAATACCAAACGCTGTCGCCCTTCCCGCAGGACAAGGAAAACCCACTGGAGCGCTCCTCTCTGCGCCCTTTTTTGGTAAGGTGAATCAGGTGGCCTGTCTCCGAGACAGAAGAGTAGGGCCCCATATTTTTCTGTGAAAGACAATCCACAAAAACGACTTCCTCAACGATTGCTCCCGGAACCGGGGGGATCTCAAGGCGATCGGTCACGGCCTCGTTTTAAATCGACTGGCAGAAAATGCGACATCAAAAAGAGCCCCAGCTAACGCCCTGAAGAGCGCCGGATTGTAGGGTGCCCTCCATGAATCATCGAATCTGGCATGTGGGAAATTGGTGCGCGCACTGGGGCAACGAGTTTCGCGAGTCGGCCTTTCGGTCATCGATCAAGGATTTCGAAGTGCTGAACTACGCGAAGTTCCTGGTCCGAGCCTTGGAGCGGATTCCGAGCACGGAGGTCATCTCCATTCCGTCGTGGGAGCTTTACCACATGTCGCCGGAGGATTTTGACAAAAGGCTGGAATGGGCGACCGCCATTATCTTCGGCGATGTCGAAACCCAGTCGCTGCATTTGAATCCCTCGTTTTTTCAGAATCAGTTTGAAAGTCGGCATGTCACCTTTCCGGACCGCTTTGATCTCTTGAAGCAATGGATCGAAGCCGGCGGCCATTTCCATATGAATGGCGGGTGGTTCAGCTTTTCAGGCCACCAAGGCTACGGAGGATGGGGGCGCAGTCGCTGGCAAAAGGATACCGAGGAACGCGTGCTCCCTGTCGAGTGTGTCGCTGGCGATGATCTGATCGAGTCGACGGCGTCGTTCCAAGTGCGGACCGTCAAAGACGACCATGCCGCTGTGCAGGAAATCGATTGGGCATCCGTGCCTCCAATTCTGGGCTTCAACGAAACAGCACCCTCTCCCGGCGCGGAGGTGATTGTGGAGATCCAGAACGGAAACGCATGGTATCCGTTGCTCGCGGAGCGGAGGCTCGGCAAAGGGCGCACGACGGCGTGGACAACCGGAGCCAGCCCGCACTGGGGCGTGAACTTCATGAAGTGGGAGCAGTATGACCGCTTCTGGCAGCAGCTTTTTGCGCCTCGGTTGAAATGACAGGATCGCCTGGAGAGAGAACAAGGCTGTTTGTGGTCGACCGCCTGACGCTTCCGCCCGGGGGGGGCATTTATTTGGCCCGGGACGCTGCGGCATCAACAAGCTCGATCCGCTTGAGGATGGCCAACCCATCGGGGCTGGCGAGATTGAGTTTCTGTTTTGTTTGCGCGTCAGTGAGCGTGATCGTGAAGGTTGAGATCTTTGCCCACTCTAGAACCTTGTTCTCCTTGTGTTTGAAGTCTGTTGGCTCCAAGAGGATGGTCTGGAGACCCTCTCCGCCGACTTTTCGGCCATGGTTAAAATTCCCGAGATCATTACCGTGTCCGTTGAATTTGCTGTCCACCCCGAGGCCAAGGAGGATTTCCCTGCCCTTGGGGAGATCGAGAGTGATAGCGAGTTTTTTTTCTCCGTTGGTGGCAAGTTCGGGGTCTTGGAATTTATAAGTGGCAAAACTTTGCTGGTCCCGGCTCCCCCAGTTTTCCATCCCTTGAGAAAAATCATCAACGAGGCCAGTCTTGGGCAGCTTGTCGAAGGCGGCGAGATCGATGTCCGCAGGGATGTGCATGTGTTCCCTCGAGTTGATCGCAAAGGTATGGGTGCTGCCTTTCTCCAAAGGCTGCTCTGCGGGAAGTTGGTAGCGGCAGAGGGCAAAAGTGAAGAGGGGCAACCGGGCGTGCACGGGCAGTTCGGCTTTCCAAGTGCTGCCCTCCTTTGTCGCGGGGGCTTTTTTCCAGAAACGCGTGATGGGATTTGGGTGGTGGCTGTAGTAGATCTCGACTTCTTTCAAGCGCTCTTGCTGCGCAGGGGTCACGGTAAAGCGGGCTGTCTTGTCCTCGATCTTGAGGCTTGAAGAGGGGGTGGCGGGGATATTTGCTTCAACATCCCCAAGGTATTGCTTGAACCACTGGTTGAGCATGACCCACTGCTCGGGACCAGGCCCGTGGTTGGCATGCATGTTCCCCGTGACACGCCACTTGTCGTGCGGCAGCAAATCCAAGGACTGGTAAATTCGGTCCAAAGTGGAATGGAAGTCATTGGACGAGGTGATGAATATCACCGGGATGGTGACGTGCTTCCAGTAGGCACTAGGATCCATGGTGTTTTTGTAGAGGGCGATGTCCTTGACCCGAATGACACCTCCCGACGCCATGCCCGGGTAGTTTTCATGAAGGTTGGCGGTGCCCCCGACAAAGGGAGCAACCGCCTTAAGGCGTTTATCGATGGAAACCATCGAGGTGATCGTGCCTCCCATGGAAAAGCCGCTAAAGCCGAGCTTGCCAGCATCGACTTCTGGCTGCTGCTCAAGGAAAGTCAGGGCGCGGCGGCCAGCCAG
>CALAPX010000394.1 GCA_937888355.1 uncultured Spartobacteria bacterium | reverse complement strand
TTCCACTCAGACCAGCGCGCGCCATGAAGCCGTCCATCAGAAATGCAGCGCGCGCCATGTATCCAGAACTTTCAAATAGCCCGATCATGAAAAACAGCATCAGGATCTGAGGCAGGAAAATCACAACAGCCCCGACGCCTTCGATGATCCCCCCCACCAGCAAATCCCTTAAATCTCCGGCGGGCATGGCCGCCTCGACCGTCGCTGCTAGCCAACCTTGGGCGCTCTCGACCCATCCCATGGGAACCGAGGAGAAGGAGAAAATCGACCAAAAGACAAAGAGCATGATCCCCAAAAATGCGATCCAACCGAACACGGGATGAAGCAACACCGAGTCGATTCGATCGGACATTGTGAGTGAGTGCGCCTCGGGGCGTCTGGCAGTGGTCCGGCAGATTTCCATGGCGAATTTTTGGCGGCCCCCGGATGCCCCGCCCTGAGCGGCCCAAGAACAATCGGAAGAGTGCGGTAAGGGGTGGCGAATCGCCTGGCGCAGCTCAAGGATTCCTAGGCCCTTGTCCGCGCGAGTGGCGACCACTGGCACCCCTAATTCTTCCGAGAGCTTCGCAGGATCGAGGCGGATACCGCTTTTCTGCGCACGATCCACAAGATTGAGCACCACAATCGCGGGAATACCGCGCTCAAGCACCTCCATCGCCAGAGGAAGATGACGTTCAAGACTGGAGGCATCGAGCACACAGAGGGCCAAATCGGGCTTGCCGAGGGCCAAAACTTCTCCATCAAGGGCCCGCCGGGCGATCTGTTGATCAGGGGAACCTCCGTCCAAGGAAAAACACCCCGGAAGATCGATAATTCGGATTCGCCGTCCATGAGGAGTGCGCGTGAATCCTTCTTTTAAATCAACAGTGATGCCAGGGAAATTGCCAACCTTTGCGGAACCTCCTGTGAGCGCATTGAAGAGTGTGGACTTCCCGACATTCGGGTTGCCGACAAGCATGATCGTGTCGAGTCGCTCCCCCATGCGATGGCGTCAGGCTTCTACAGGCGACACAAGAACCTGGTCGGCAAGGCGACTGCTTAACGCAAGACGAGCACCGCACAAGGAACAGATCAGATTCCTGCCATCCGCAAGCTTGCGGATCTCCATTTCCTCACAAAAACCCATGCTCCGAAGCTTGTCACATCCGGGGCCGTTTAAGGCTTGAATGCGAAAATTGCAGCCTACATCGGCTTGAGCCAAGGTCTGCAGGTAATCGGTGCCAATGGAATTGCGGGTCACAAGTTGACCTAACTAGAAATGAGACTTGTTTTCAACAAGAATTGAGGGGGCCATTGAAAACACTGGTCTTGAATTCTCAAATTTTCTGGAAATCCCGCATGCTACGAAGTAGTAACGCACTAATCCCATGTCCTCCGACCGCCATCAAGACAACGACCCTTACCTAAACCTCAATGCGGAGGACCCTGGCGAACTCACCGACAAAGTCCAACAAGTCCGTGCTGAACTCGAAGCCCTCAAACAAAAGCAAGAGGAGATCGAACGGGAGAAATCACGCCTTGAGGAACTCAAACGCCGTCAAGATGCCCTTGATGAGGGCCGTTCGGAGATGCTCGACAAGCTTACCCGCGCGCTCGTTGTCGTCCATCGCGAGACGGAAGAATCACAAAAACGTGTCGAACAACTTTCGGCTATCCACCACTCGTTCACCCAACACCTTCAACAAATCGACTCGATCAGTCCGCGCTCTTGGTCACCTCAGAACCTCTCTAAAGAACTCAGCCGAGCCATAAGTATGGTTGAGGATGCCCGGGCAGACTACAACCGCTCGCAAGCCAAGCTTTCCGTTGACACCTCGGGCGACGCCATAGCTAACGCGGCACAAGGTGACTATGCAGACCTTGTGGATGAAGAGCGTGGCCTCCTCTACTGGGTTCGTGCAGGCTTTGCCTTCACCCTTCCGCTCCAAATCATCGGCATCCTCGTCCTCTTGATTCTTATCTGGTCCCTAACCGCCTCGAAGTAGAAAAATGCGCATTAAAAATTCTGGAAAATCCAGCAAGGTGGCTACTGAACAAATGCGCCTAGAGAAAGAACACCAATCTCTCGAGCGCCAGAGACTGACACTCGAAAAGCAGTTCAAGCAAATCTCGAAAGCTCAACCAAGCAAACCCAAGGATCCGTCTCGTACTACGTTAAACGTGGATACAATTGTCCATTCGCCGGCATCCATTGCTTTTGGAAAACAGTCACCACGCAGAAAGCCGAAAATGCTCCCTGCCCGGGAACTCAACTCGGCACGCATCAAGTTTCTTATTCTCGCTATCATCTTAACCACTCTCGTGGTCATGCTCTGGAATGCGATGCCTTCTTGACCTCTCGGGATCGCGCTTTAGTTCCAGCTCTGCCAGGATTCCTCCCGCTTAGTATTTAAGGATTTTTTCCAAGAATCGGCGCGTTTCAACTTTAACAGGGCTCGCAAAAAACTCGCTTGCCGGGGCTGATTCGAGGATTCCTCCCTTGTCGACAAAGGCCACCAGATCTGCCGTGTGTCTTGCAAACCCCATTTCATGAGTCACGAGAATGATCCACTGCCCTGCATCACGCAGTTCGCCGATGAGATCGAGCACCTCGGAGGTCATCTCGGGATCAAGCGCTGAGGTTGGTTCATCGAGCAGCAGGATTTTTGGGTTGTGGGCCAAAGCGCGTGCGATTGCGACTCGTTGGCGTTGACCACCACTGAGTAATGCGGGCTGCTTGTGCCCCTGCCCTTCGAGTCGGAACCTCTCTAGATGAGATGAAGCAATCTCCCTTGCCCTGACCCGCTCCACGCCATGAACGTGCACAAGCGGGAGGATGATATTTTCAAGTGCCGAGAGGTGCGGGAATAAATTGAAACTCTGAAAAACGATGCCCGTTCCACAGCGATATGCGCGAAGAGCATTCTCATCACGAGGCAACTCCAAGCCGTCTATCAATACCCTTCCCTCGTCAGGTGTATCCAATCCGGCCAGCAATCGCATGAGCGTCGACTTGCCTCCCCCTGAAGGGCCAACCAACGCAAGAGTGTGCTCAAAACATGCTTGCCAATTCACGCTGTCGAGCACGCGCTGCCCCCCAAAGGCCTTCACCACACCATCGAGTGAGATATTCATTCCTCGCTCATGAGGAGGTGGGGAACCTCATCGGGAATCGCCTCAAGGTCGGGTGGCGGCAACTCGATAAAAAGCTCTTCGACAATAATCGGATCAAAGGGCACATCGACGGGCTCTGGAGGGGCCTCCTTGAGCTCACTCCAAATCATGTAGCCCTTCCTGCCGTCGGGAAGTTCAACCTGGGCAAACCCTGAATCTTTTTTCAGAACCACAACCCGTGTGTCAGGAGCGATCTTCTGTGGCGGGTCAAGTTGAGCCGGGCCACGGCCAAAAAACTCGGCATCCCCGATCGTGAGATATTCCGGGGGTGACTCATGGTTGAACACCTCGATCGTTCCGCATGCGGACACTCCAAGGGCGAGCAGAATAAGAAAAAGGTTACGTTTCATAACGCATGCGCCGTTCGATCCATTTAGTCCAAAGCGATACCGGGAGCGTTAGAGCAAGATAGCAGATACCCAACGGAACAAAACTTTCAAACGTGCTGTAGGTCGCCGAATTCACCTGGTTGGCCGCAAAAGTAAGCTCTGGAATTCCTATGATATAAAGAAGCGAGGAGTCTTTGATGATCGAAGAAAATTGTCCAGCTAGGGGCGGCAGGATCTGCCGGGTCACCTGAGGAAAGATGACAAACCTGTAGGTCTGAAAACTTCCAAGGCCGATCGCTCTTGCAGAATCCCATTGTGAACGGGAGACACTCTCGATGCCTGCCCGAATCATCTCCGCGATATATGCCCCGCTGAAAAGCGACAAAATCGTGATGCCTACCCCGAGGCGGTCCTGCCATCCCACGGCATTCGCAACTCCGTAAAACCCGAATAGCACGAGCACGACCAAAGGCAATCCCCTCACGGTTTCCACATAAGCCGCCGCTGAATAGCGGAGAGGTAGAAACGGGGAGCGCCTAGCCAAAGCCGTGATAATTCCAATCAACAAGCTCAACCCAAGCGCCGCAGCGGATATCCCGATCGTGTTGATCCAACCATTCCAAAAAGTAATGCGGAATTCGTAGACACTCTCCCAGTTTTCGATCGATTTCGAAAAAGCCAACCAGCAAAACAGAGAATACCCCGCAACCAGGAAGATAATTGCCAAGCCCTTTGCCAACGGGCTGGCAGGCTTTGAAGGGCGATCTAAGAGAAATCCTGGGAAGTCCCGTGAGATGCTGGAAAAACCCGGTGCCATGAAATCAACCGGGTTCGGCATTGAGAAAAACCATCTCACCGCCGGAAAACTTCATGGTCACATGGATTGGACGGCAGCACACTGAACAATCCTCCACCATGTCGAGTGACTCATAGCTGGTATCGACAAGGATGCAGAAAACCTCACCGCAATACGGGCAATCCAGGGCCACATCATCCACGCTGTCCATGAGAGGTTAACCCTCCAACTCGACGCGTCGGGCATCGTTCCAAAGGCCCTCCAAATCATAGAAGCTTCGCCGGGCGTCGATAAATAGATGACAAATAACCGATCCATAATCCTCCACGACCCACTGGCTCATAGGATTTCCATCCTCTGTCAATGGCTTGGCGGCATGCTCCTCACGGACCTTGTCGCGAATAGAGGATGCAATTGCTTTGAGTTGCGGGGGGGAAGAGGCAGAGCATATCAGAAAAAAATCCGTGAA
>CALAPX010000393.1 GCA_937888355.1 uncultured Spartobacteria bacterium | reverse complement strand
ATGTCGCGCACGATAACGAAGCGCCAGTGTTGAATATTAAAAGCCGTTGGGGCCAGCATCGCCAAGTCGAGAAGGCGACGCTCCTCATCGGGAGGAATGATGTAGGCTGGGTCATAATGCTTGATCGCCCGGCGGCATTCAATCGCTTCAAAGGTATTCATCGATAAAAATATTGGGCCCGTACGAGCAGATAAGCAATCCAGCAAATACACTCATCCGCTCAAAAGGCGGTTATCGCGCAAGGTCGAACGCCTCGTGCGCCAAGCAGGCAGCATGATCAATGCGATCTTCGTCGATAATCACAGCAATTTTGATCTCCGAGGTGGAAATCATTTGAATATTAACACCACCTTCACCAAGACACTTGAAAAGCGTTGCAGCAACGCCTGAGTGGGAGCGCATGCCGATACCGACCACACTGAGTTTGGCGATGCCACTTTTTTTCATCACCTCTCCCGCCCCGACCTCCGAAGCGACACGATCGATCATTGCCCCTAGCTTTTCGAGTTCATCGGCATTCATGGTGAATGAAATATCCGTCGAACCGCTAACCGATATGTTTTGAACGATGACATCAATGATGACATTAGCCTCAGCGAGGGCAGTAAAGAACCTGGAAGCTGTGCCTGGTTTATCTGGCACATTGGTGATTGTGACCTTGGCTTGATTGCGTTCAATGCTGATGCCGCGCACGACGACATTTTCCAGTCCGATAAATTCCTCTTTCACAATTGTTCCTCTGTTGTTGTTGAAGCTACTGCGCACCTCGAAAGGCACTTTGAATTTTTTGGCGAACTCAACTGATCGCGATTGCATGACCTTCGAGCCGCTGCTCGCCATTTCTAGCAACTCGTCATACGCGATAAGATCGATTTTTTTTGCTTCGGGCACCACCCGCGGATCGCAGGTATAGACGCCGTCGACATCGGTATAGATTTCACAGAGATCGGCTTTTAATGCGGCGGAAATCGCAACAGCTGTTAGATCAGACCCACCACGGCCGAGTGTTGTGATGCGACCCTCGAGCGTTTGACCTTGAAAGCCCGCGACGATGCAAATCTGGCCATCTTTGAGATGCTTTCGAATCTGCCGTGGAGCAATATTTTCAATTTTTGCCTTGGTATGCACCCCGCTGGTGAGAATTCCCGCTTGAGCACCCGTTAATGAGACCGCCTTGCCTCCCATGGCATTGATTGCCATCGCCATCAGGGAGATCGTCGTTTGTTCGCCTGTGGCGAGAAGGACATCCATTTCACGCTCCGTCGGGTTTGAGGAAACTGCCTTTGCAAGTTTGATCAGATTGTCCGTGACACCAGACATCGCGGAAACAACGACAACCACCGAATTTCCCTCACTCTGAGTTTCCAGAGCGCGGCGGGCAACATTCATAATCCGATCAGGAGTGCCAACTGAAGTTCCACCGAATTTCTGAACAATGAGTGGCATGCAATTATTTCTTTTCAAGGACTGCTCGAACGGCATCCAGATTGGCGTCTGCCTCTTTTGGCACAAAGCCACCGAATGCCACCGGCGTTTCCGTATCCTTCAATCCATGACCGGTCACCGTAAGAACAATACGTGCACCCGCGCGTAACACCGACGCCAGAGGACAAGTAGGGCAAGTGGAACCCGAGAGGCATTTCATGAGTCCCGCGACACTGGCAGCACTAGCGGGTTCGACAAAAATGCCCTCATTCGAAGCAAGCCATGCCTGAGCGGCGAGAATTTCTTCGTCTGTAACAATATCAATGCAGCCACCGGATTCAGAAACTGCGTCATTGGCGCCCTGCCAACTTGCAGGGTTGCCGATGCGAATAGCTGTTGCGATTGTCTCAGGGCAATCCACCGGTGCGCCATGGAAAATTGGAGCGGATCCTGCCGCTTGAAATCCCACCATCCGAGGCAACTTGGTCGAACGGCCAGCAGCGTGGAATTCTTTGTAGCCCTTCCAGTACGCCGTGATGTTCCCGGCGTTTCCGACAGGGAGAATATGCAAATCGGGAGCGTCGCCAAGATCATCAATGATTTCAAATGAGGCGGTCTTTTGCCCCTCGATACGATCAGGATTGATCGAATTCACAATCGCAACCCCCTCGACCCCTCCAAATTCGCGCACAATGCGGAGTGCATCATCGAAGTTCCCGCGAATTGCCACAACCTTAGCGCCGTAGACAAACGCCTGAGCAAGTTTGCCAACGGCAATTTTTCCGGCAGGCAGGATCACTGCGCATT
Organism: uncultured Spartobacteria bacterium; assembly: GCA_937888355.1. Lineage (GTDB taxonomy): Bacteria > Verrucomicrobiota > Verrucomicrobiia > Chthoniobacterales > Terrimicrobiaceae > UBA967. The sequence goes on along the minus strand of CALAPX010000393.1, from coordinate 9,132 downwards.
GCACGCCAGCACGGGCAGCATAGGCAGCAGCGGCAGCCGAGGTATTGCCCGTCGAAGCGCAAATTACCACCTTGGCACCGCGCTCAACCGCTTTGGAGATAGCTACTGTCATACCACGGTCTTTGAAAGAGCCAGTGGGATTCAGGCCTTCGAATTTTAGATAAACTTCCGCACCGGTCCGCTCGCTTAAGCGCGGGGAATGCAATAGCGGCGTCGATCCCTCGCTGAGCGAAACCACAGGTGTGGCATCGGTGACGGGCAAAAACGGGCGGTATCGATGGATCACCCCTTTGTCGTTGAGCGGAACGTTCACGAGAATGTCTCCATGTGTAATAGCAATGGTTGACCCTTCACGCAGGGAAGTGAGGCCAGCGCCTCGGCTGTTTGTTTCATCGGGCCATACGGAGCATCGTGCAAGGTGAGAACAAGCGGCACAGAACCATCCACCAATCCCTCGGGCTGAATGACCGAAAGAATTCCGATGTCGGCTTTCGCCAATGTGCCGGCAATCTGGGCGAGGACGCCAGGACGGTCTTCCACGCCAAGTCGCAGATAGTATTTTGAAATGTTTTGGGCGATCGGCTTACAGCGCCCATAGAGGTCGTGCGAAGTGAATCCAACGCATTGCCGGGGCGATTGTAAAAACGCTGCAGCCTCAGCGAGGTCTCCAAGCACTGAGCTGGATGTCGGATCCTGTCCCGCGCCACGACCATAAAAAACCGCTTCGCCCACCAAATCGCCGCGCACGGCAACAGCGTTGAACACACCTCCGACAGAGGCGAGCATATGCCCCTTTGGAATCAATGTTGGCACCACGCGTACCTCAATGCCACCAGCCTCGTCGGCCTTGATTGTGGAGAGTAATTTAATGCGGTAGCCAAGCTCGTTGGCAAAACGGATATCAGAGGCTGTGATGCGCTCGATGCCCTCGACAAGCACATCCCCTGGAGGAATCCAGAAGCCGTAAGCCAACGAAGCGAGGATGATCGCCTTGTGCGCAGCATCCCATCCGTTGACATCGAGCGCGGGATCAGCTTCGGCGTAGCCAAGTTTCTGGGCCTCGGCAAGCACAGGTCCGAACTCCAAGCCCTCATCGGTCATGCGGGTAAGAATATAGTTGCTGGTGCCGTTGAGGATGCCGTGGATCGCCTCGAAGCGATTTCCCACAAAGGCTTCTCTGACGGATTTGATGATGGGAATGCCACCAGCTACCGCCGCTTCATAGAAGACCGGCACCCGCTTGTTTCGTGCCATTTCAAAAATCTCCGCTCCGTGCTCGGCGAGAAGAGCCTTGTTTCCCGTAACTACTATCTTGCCGGCATCGATCGCTTTCTGAACAAAGCGTTTGGGAATCTCAATCCCCCCCATCAACTCAACCACCACCTCAATCGAAGGATCTTCAAGCAGGTCATCAGCAGAATCAGTAAAAAGGTCCGCAGGGGCATCCACATCGCGAAGCTTACTCAGATCACGAACCGCGATCTTCAGGACTTCAAACCGCACACCAGTGCGTTGCTCAATAAGTGGACCGTTACGAAGAAGGTTTTTGTAAACCCCCGCACCCACTGTGCCAAACCCTGCCAACCCGATGCCAATAACTCTGCTCATGAAAAATAGGGGTGCATATCAGCTTCCCGATATTTTCCTGTAAAGACAGAACAATGCCAAAGCGTTGAATTTACCACCCAACACGAATCAGTTCCCCTCGGCATTTTCTTCAGGAATATGCTTGCTTCCCAGAAGCACCCCGCAAGCCAGCGTGATCAAGCAGGTAACGGGATACAGCCAAGCGAAATTGATCTTGGGGCGGATAGCGCCCGCCTCCTCGAGCGACAATACCTCGAAATGAGCAAGTATGTTGTAAATGTCAGGGCGAACCCAGAGGACGAGAAGAATCGATGCGACCGTGCCAATAATGACTCCACGGATATTGCGGCGCACAGGACTCAGAGCTAGAAGGAATGCCCCCAGCATTGGACCATAAGTGTAGCTGACCATTCCAAATGCAAGACTGAGCAAGTTGAGTTGACCACGCACAGCTTGGAGCCCGATCGCCACGGCGATCAATGTAATCCCCCAAAAGACGATGGCTATCCGCGAATGACGGATCAGCATCTTCTGATTTCCAGAATCGATTCCCTTTTTCGAGTGCACTAGTGCGAGAGAGGTCTGCGAAAGCGCTGCAAGGGCGGAATCCAAGCTGGAAATCGCTGCGGCAAACGCCCCGGCCAGGATGAGCCCGGAGAGTCCCGGCGGCAGCACTGTGGTTATCCACACTGGAAAGACGGAGTCAGACTCCTGAGCAAACTTGGACGCCTCAGCCGCATCAGGGGGATGCTGCAAATAGTAAACAAACAAACCTGCGCCGACGAGCATCATGAGCACAGTAACAACGAGGGAAATACTGCTGGCAATGATTGCCTTGGAGGCGTCCGATGCCGAGCGGCAGCAGAACATGCGCTGGGCATTGAGTTGGTCTGTTCCAAATGCGGCGAGGTTCTGGAATGGCATCGCCAGCAATCCAACCCACAGAGTGAATTGCACATCCGGATTCATGCTCAAGTCCAGAAGTCGCAACTTTCCAGCATCGCCAGCCACTTTGATAATCTCCCCAAATCCGCCATCAACCTGAGCGATCATGATTCCCAAAGCCAATAACCCTCCGCCAATAAATACAAAAAACTGAATGACATCCGTCCAAATTACCGTCGTCATCCCTCCCATCAGCGTCCACAGAACCGCAAATACTCCTATAATCGCAATACACCATTCAAACGGAAGCCCGGTGACAGTCCAGAGGATCAGCGCTGTAACAAGCAGGCGTACACTTTGGCCGAGGATGGAACTAATGAAAAATAGGAATGTGGTTAAAGCACGCGCGCCATGCCCCAGCCTGTGCTGCATGTAATCATAAGGGCTGAAAATCCCGCGCTCGTAAAAAACCTTCACAAACCAGACCCCTACGATCACTCGAGCAATAAGGGAACCGATTCCCCATTGCAGATAGGTAAAATTACCGCCCGCGGCGAACACCATTCCAGGCACTCCCACAAAAGTGATGGCACTGATCTCGGTGGCCACGATCGACCCACTGACGGCGGGCCAAGGAAGCGATCGCCCAGCGAGAAAGAAATCTTTCATTGTCGCCTGTGCCCCGCGCAATCGGTGGCCGATCCACGTTGTGAGCACAAGGTATCCCAGCAAGACAACCCAATCGATCAACAGAAAACGGGTATGAATCCCTTCCATCGAATCAGACCCGAAGTGCTTTCATAAGAATCACAGACTTCCTCCCGCTGGCCTCGTATTTTGCAAGGCGTTCTGGAGGCAGCACCGATGGCTCGGCTTGAAGAAATCCGCCTTTTTGTTGGAGGTAGCTATAGGCTTGTGTGGAAAGAGCGAAAAGCGTGTGAACACCCTTCTCGCGCGCAACGTTTTCAACAAAAGCCATGAGCTTGCGTCCGTAGCCTTGGTTTTCATGCGACTTTCGAACGTGCAGACAGGCAAGCTCTGCGGCTGCATGGCCGATATAATGATGCAGAGCCACACAGGCGACTGGCGTGCGATCGATCTCGAGAATCCAATAGTCACCGAGGTTTTCAACAATCTCGTTGCGCGTGCGTCGCACCAATTCCTCGTTCTGGACTGATTGCCGGATCAGCGAAATCACGGCACGCACATCTTTTTTAAAAATCCTCCTGATCTGTTGATATTCGTTCGAGTAAACCATCGAACCTATGCCTTCGTGACTGAAGACTTCACTAAGCAACGCCTCGTTCAGTCCGCCATTAAGCACATGGGCTCGCGCAACTCCTTGCCGACAGGCCTTACTGCTGTTCTCAAGCTTGGAGCCTAGGCCCGGAGCGATTTCGGACTTCCGCTTTTTAACAAGATCTTCAGCTTCGGCGATCGACAACTGGCGTGGAAGCGCAGCGGAAGAATTGAAGGACTCACATGAGGCAAGATAAAGAATCTTTGCCGCCCCAAGCTCCACTCCCACTTCAAGCGCAATCGAGTCGGAATTTACCCGGTAGGTCCGGCCCTCACCATCGAATCCCAACGGAGGGACAATAGGAATGATCCCCTCTTCGAGCAACAACTTGAGAACTTCCACATCAACTCGCTCTACTTTTCCGGTGAATTGCTGATCGACGCCACCGAGGATTCCTGAGGGATGGGCGATGATTGCATTGATGTATGCGGCCCGCAGATCGACAGATGAAAGGCCCTCCATGATTTCGTTGGTCAGGCGGATTGCGGCATCAATACTGACTTGAAGGGTGGCTTCATCAGTGAGCCCAATGCCGTCCGAGTTGGTAATCGGCACTCCCCTGTCTTTTGCCAGTTGCTTTATTTGATGGCTGGCACCATGGACCAGAACGACCTTGATGCTCAAGGAGCGGAGCACCGCGAGATCCAGAAGCAGATTCGGAAAATTTTCCGAAGCCGCGACATCCCCATCCACCGCGACAACAAAGATCCTCCCCCTGAAGAGGGGCACGTATTGCAGGATTTCACGCAGATCTGAAACGTTCACGGCTTTAGACCTTCATGCTCATAGCAGATACGCGCCTCATTCACCTAGCCAAAAACAAGTCGGTTGATCTCAGTGGCGCGGGCAGGTAATTTCCGCCACATGTCACTGGAAAAGTCTCTGCTTGCGGCGCAAGGATATATCGAACTCGAGATGCCTGTTGAAGCTCTGGCAGAATTGGATGTGCTGCCTCCAGAGCAGAGAGACTCAGAGGAAGCTCTGCAGATCAGGCTCTTCATTCTCATGAAAACCCAAAGGTGGGGATCAGCCCATGAGGTATGTTCTCTCATCCGCACCCTTTACCCCGAAGGCCCAGCCGGCTACATCCACGGCGCATTCTGCCTTCACGAACACGGCCGCACTCTTGAGGCTCGAGACTTACTGTTAAGTGGGCCCGCAAGCTTGGCGTCGGAAGCCACATATTTCTACAACTTGGGCTGTTATTGTGCCGTTCTCGGTGATTTGGATGCCGCCCGTGAATATGTCACCACAAGCTGCCAGATGGATGAAAAATTCTCGCAGATCGCAAAACTTGATCCGGACCTGAAAGAGATTCGGGATAACTTGTGAATAGACTTTTAGAGGCTTTTGAGGCGAATTTTGCGGCAGGTCTTGAAGTAGGGGCCTCCGTTTCCGTCTTTCACAAGGGGCATGAGATTTGTTCGCTCCATGGAGGATTTTGTGACTCAGACCGCACCGCACCATGGGATAAAAACACTCTCTCGCTTGTTTGGTCGGCTACGAAGGGCCCCTCCTCCTCCTGTGTTCTTCATGCAATGCAGGCTGCAAAAGTTGATTTAACTATGCGCGTGGCCGAGTTCTGGCCCGAGTTTGCCACAGGCGGAAAGGAAGAAATCACTCTTGCCCATATCCTCTCACACCGGGCCGGCTTGTGCGCTCTTGATAGCACCTCGGCCACTGCCTTTGATCGAGCAAGTGTCATTGCTGCCATTGAATCCCAGCCCCCAGTCGCACCCATCGGCACTCATAGTGCCTATGGTCCCCGGATTTACGGGTATCTCATAGATGAGATTGTCCGCCGCCTTGCCGAAGGGGAACCTCTCGGCGACTATTGGCGAAGGGTCTTCGCTGATCCTCTTGGATTGGATTTCTGGATTGGGTTGCCCCGACAGGAACACCATCGCGTAGCCACGATGCTCTCCGCGCGCATTGATGAGCTTCCCGCTCAAGCCTCCGACACTTTTGCCAAAGCATTCGCCGATCCCTCCTCACTGACTCGCCGGGCCTTTGCCTGTCCGCGCGGACTCGGTGGCGTCGCCTCAATGAACACCCCACCCTACCGAGAAGCCCACTTCCCTGCGATGGGAGGAATCGGATCAGCCTCCGCATTGGCGCGTTTTTATTCCATTTTAGCGGAGGAATGCAGCGGCCGTGACGATGGAATTTTTATGAGCACTACCAGAGGGTGGCTAAACTCGCGCCTCGTCCAAGGGGTGGATCGAGTACTTCAAAAGGAAATGGCTTTTGCAGCTGGGTTTATGATGGATCCCTTGGATGGCGCTGGCCAGAAAATCCGCCAACTACTGGGCCCCACTACCTCGGCATTCGGCCACGCCGGCGCCGGGGGCGGGTTGGCTTTTGCAGATCCGGAACACCGTATTGGCTTCGCTTACGTTATGAACAAAATGGAACCGGGCGTTCTGCCAGGCAAACGGTGCCTGTCGTTGGTCGAGGCTGCTTACCAAGATTTGGTGGAGTATTAATTTATCGTGTGGTGGCAGGGAGCCCTGCATCACCCTGAGGAATAGGGTTCCCGCCGATGACTTGCGCAGCCTGTGACAACTCAGTAGGAGCGGGCAGATTTTCAGCAGTGGGATGCTTTGGAGGAGGAATCGGCTTGTTCAGTAGAGGATATACTTCCTGCTCTGTCTTTTCCATCCAAGCAAGGTTATCCAATCGCCAAGAAGCTAATTCGTGAAGTGTTTCTAAGTTGATCCCAAGCAGAGCATCTGTAGGACCTGGTTTAACTGGCTTTACCTTATCAACGATCCACTTGTAGGCCTCCTTCGCTCTGTTAATGTGACGAAGACGTTCAAAACAAAGCCCAATTTGATATACTGCGGAGCCTCTCCAACCAGGATCTGTATCCAAATTCGCCAATTTCTGGTAAATTGAAAGAGCTCCAACAATGTCGTTGTTTTCGTAAAGCTCGTTCGCAATATCATTCCCGGTTTTGCGCTGCCAATAAATCCAAATCGCAGGGTTCTTCTTGCCATACTGGCGACCAGCCTCCAGCAGCTTCATGGTTTCCCTCATAGCCTCCTGCTCGCGGCCAAGAGATTTTAGAGATTGTACGTAGACATATTGAGCCTCCGGGGCGAGGGGGCTAGCTGGATAATTTGCAAGAAATACTTGGGCGTCATTAAGCGAAACAGCATAATCCTTGGCTAGGTAAGAAATATAAGCGCGGCGAAAAGCAACTTCACTGGCCTCTTCCTGCGACATGTCCAATAATTTGATCCGGGAATACAACTCCAAGGCCTTCTGGTATTCCCCTGCAGCGAAATGAGTGTGTGCGATCTCCATCTTGGCACGCAGCGAGGCATCTTCATATTTGCCTCCGATTTTCACCTGTAGAGACGAATAAAGAACCCCATAAAACTTATTCAGGGCTGTAGAGAAGGCCCCTTGATCGCGATAGATTCTCCCCAGCCTCAACATTACATCAGGAGCCTCGGGATCGTTAGGAAACAAATCCAAGAATTGCTCATAGACCACTATAGCCTTTGATGTTTCCTTGAGTTTATCTTGGAGCCCACGTCCCATTAGCAGAATCGCGTCACGCTTTTTGACATCGGATGCCCCTTCTTGAAGCAGCTTATTGAATAGCTCTTCGGCAAGTGATGGGTCTCCCCCTTCAATGGCACGTTGGATTTCTGCTTCCAATCCACTGATTTGACGGGAATCAGATTTGTTTTGCGCGTGATAATTCGGGGATTCCTCAACATCAGCAACCATCGTATCCAACTCCGACGAGGGGACTAGATTCGGCCGCTGTCCGGGGGAGGGATCAAGAGATCTCTTCTCTGGGCTCATTAAGGCGTCTTCCATTACAGGAGAAGAATTTCCAACCGGTGGCGGGCTGGCGATTTCGCTGAACGCAGTTACAGCCCCAAACAGGAGCATAAGAGACATGATGGTAAATCGCATTATTCGACGTTGTAGGTTGCACTGCTGACCGGTTGGTTTGCAGGAGTGGCTGGTCGGAAGACAGAATCAAAAAATGATCCTAGTACAGTCTCACCGGCTGGAGCCTCCCCCACCCCTTGGAAGAAATCCTGCGGCTGCTCATTATTGATGTATTCCGGGGTTGCAGAACTAACAACTTGAGGCTGTGAGGGCGGCAAAAAGTCTGCCCCAAGGCCGGTTGAAGCTCCTTGTGAGTTGCTATCCTCTTTAATGTTGACGATAGTTTTTGGAAGGAGTGGGGCCTTTCGGCGGGAACTTGTATCAGGCGCCACTCGCATGGGGGCTGGGGGAGGCAAGACAAAAGACACCTGAGGCTTGGGCGGCTTTTTGCTAGCGCATGCGTTAATGAAAAAAAAGGCATAGCAAGGGAACAAGCAAAACTGCAAGCCGGCTTGGAGGAAATCTGAATGGCAAAAGAGATGTCATACTCCTTGAATCGTTGGGAGAGAACAAAACTTAAGAGGAAATCACTTCCGAACAAGCGGAAATTTTTGCCCTGGATTTCTCGAAGTGCCATGGGAATTACTCGATTACCTCTGGAGGATATAATCCAAGCTCCCTACTGTCTCCCTGAAATCATTCCATAAGAGATATTGAATCGACTCGTAAATGCAGCCTTAAGGTAAAAGGCATGAAAAATGCTTGTATATTCTTAATATGTCGTCTCGTCATTTCTTCTGCCATGGACTCTTGCTCATCGCCCTCACGGGTTTGTTGAGCAGCTGCACAAGCAAACCCTCTCAGCGGACCCTCACTGACAAAGCTTCCCGTTCTGCGGCTCCCCTCTCACAACAGGCCGGAATCGCTTGGCCCGCAGGGATGCACCGCCTTGCGATGCTTCCCATCTACGCCAACCGACCTATTGATGCCACGCAACGGGATATGGACGGGATTTTTCGGGCCCAGCTATCCCGTTTTGTGAAATATGAAATTGTTGAAGTCAGCAGGGCGGATATGCTTTCCCTAATCGAAAACGAGTCCGTATCATCCACAGATCTCATTCCTGAAAAGGTTATTACTGCATTAAAAAATAAATACGCTGCCGATGCGGCGCTGTTTACAGAGTTTACAGTTTTTCGACCTTACAAACCCTTGGCCATTGGAGTCCGAGCAAAAATTGTGAATCTGAAAAATATGGACGTGATTTGGATGGCTGATGGCGTCCTCGATGCTGCAGAAATGGAAATTGCCGATATGGCCTCACTGTTCGCAGAAACCGGCCTGCAAATGCGCTATGTCAGTCCAACAATCAAAAAGGGACGGCAACGCGAGAAGAATAGTGGAAACCAGATCATCCTCCAAAGTCCCCGACTTTACGCAGGGTTTGTCGCCCATGAGACTTTTGAGAGCCTCATCCCCCCCCCGCCACCCGAACTTTCTGGCAAGAG
>CALAPX010000392.1 GCA_937888355.1 uncultured Spartobacteria bacterium | reverse complement strand
GTTACCAGCGACACGACGATTTGTTTGTCGAGGCAGGATCCTTGATCCAACGCATCCGCACGATGGTTGATGGACATCCAGGCATCACTTGGATCGAGGAAAACGGCCAACCGGCGGGAGTGGTCACGAGCGACGAACGGGTGATGGAGGAGTTTGTCGCTTTTCTTGAGATGGAAACAACCTCCCACCCCGAGTTGTCGCACCAGCGAAACACTATTTACCTGCGCTTTGCCCACCGTGACTACCACAAGGGTAGTTCGCTAGCGGAACTCTGCAGGCTACTTGACGTCGGGAAACACGAGGTGCTCGCGGCAGGCGACCATTTTAATGATATCCCGATGCTCGATGGTCGCTTTGCAAAGTTTCCTTGTTGTCCCGTGAATGCGATCTCCGAGGTCCATACCATCGTCCAATCCGCAGGGGGATACTCCGCATCCAAACCCGCAGCCGACGGTGTGGCTGAGTCTTGGCATATGTTCCATACGGTCTCGCGCCAATGAGCCCGGCATTGCTGAAAAAATTTCGCGCCAAACTTGGTTCCAAGGCCGTTTCTACCTCTCCGGGACCTGAGTTCCGCTCCGACAAATGGTTCGCCACCGGAGAACCTGTCGCCGTGGTGTTTCCGAAAAACACTGATGAAACCGCTTTTATCCTCCGCGAGGCTTATCGAGAGGGGATTCCGGTAACCCCGCGTGGGTCAGGCTACGGATATGTGGGTGGCTGCACCCCGGTGCACGGCGGAATCGTCCTTTGCCTTGATCGCATGAAGCGGATCCTGGAAATCAATCCGCGGGATTTCGTGGCAGTTGTCCAACCCGGCGTGATCACCGGCGAACTCCAGTCGAAGGCCCAGGCAAAAGGACTCTTCTACCCACCCGACCCAGCCAGCCTCAAAGATTGCAGCATCGGTGGAAATATCGCCACCAATGCCGGCGGTCCCCGATGCCTGAAATATGGCGTGACGCGCAACTATGTCCTTGGGCTCACCGTTGTGCTGCCTGATGGCTCCGTGGTTCCCTGCGGTGGCCGTACCCACAAAAATAAGACGGGCTTCGACCTCGTGGGTCTTTTCACGGGCTCCGAAGGATTGCTGGGCATTGTCACCGAGGCAACCCTCCGACTGCTTCCCCACCCCCCGGCCCGAGCGGTGCTCTCAGCGGGATTTGACACGATCGAAGCGGCGGCTGCTGCCATCCAGTCGATTTTCGCCTCCGGCCATCTGCCGGCAGCCGTCGAGGTGGCTGATGCTTTTACTTTGAGATCTGCCCGTGCATTTCAACCCGATGCCGAGTTTCCCGTTGGCGACGCGCAAGTCATCCTTGAAGTGGATGGTCAACCGGCGAGTGTTCGTGGCGAAGCTGCCACCTTGGTGAAACTCCTCAAGAGCGCCGGAGCAAATGGCATTCGCAAGGCAACAACCGAAAAATCCTGCGAAGAACTCTGGGGGCTTCGCCGCCTTTACTCACAGTCACTTAAAGCCACCGGCCTCAAAAAGCTCAACGAGGACATCGTGGTGCCTCGCGGGCGCCTTGTCGACTTGGTTGAATTTGCCGAACGCCTCCAAAAGAAATCCGGATTCCCGGTTGCCTGCTTTGGCCATGCAGGGGATGGCAATATCCATGTCAACATCATGGTATCGGAACCTGACAGCCCGCGTGTCATGAAAAAAGCCACTGCGGCACTGGACGAATTGTTCACCCAAGTCCTCGCGTGGAATGGGACGATTACCGGCGAGCACGGCATCGGCTTGGCTAAAAAACCGTGGTGGGAACAGGCGCTCCCACCTGCAACACGCGCCCTTCATTCCACACTGAAAAACGCGCTGGATCCCAAGGGACTTCTGAACCCCGGAAAATTCGTGTAGCAGGGGTTTATGTGCGATGCCTCATTTGCAGACCCACCACACGGTTTGACAAATAGACATCTCACTCTCTAGTGTTCGCCCCGTCCGAGGCGGGAAAACCCTCTATGCAATCCATTCTCGACACACCCGTTCTGGTGCTCAACAGGCTTTGGCAGGCGGTCAACACCTGCAGTGCCCGCCGTGCCTTCACCCTGCTCTACCAAGGCCATGCCCAGGTTGTGTCCACAGATGCATCTCAGGGCTTCATGACCCACGATTTCTCAAGCTGGCAGGATTTTTCTCAACGGAATCCGGACGGCGGAGAAATGGTAAATACCATTTCCATGCATATCCGCATTCCGCGCGTTATTGTGCTCCTACTCTTCGATCGCTTGCCGAAGAAAGAGGTCAAATTCACCCGCCATAATGTCTTTGAGCGCGACAAAAACACCTGCCAATACTGTGGAAAAACACTGTTCCGCGAATTGCTCAATCTCGACCACGTTCTCCCCCGTGACCGAGGTGGAGAGACAACTTGGGAAAACATCGTGTGCTCATGCATCAAGTGCAACACACGCAAAGGGAACCGCCTTCCGCATGAAGCCGGCATGGTGCTTATTAAAAAGCCCAAGCGCCCGAAATGGCAGCCATTCCTTAACATCTCTCTCTCAGCGCATCCCCATGACAGCTGGACACACTTCCTGGATATTGCCTACTGGAATGTGGAACTAGGCGATGGGTAGCGGTTTAATTTTTTTGAACTTTTTAGAAAAAATCTCTTGCCTCAGCGAAAGCCCCGTGCAAATGTGACCGCGTTCTGGGGGGAACAGAAGGCCGCTGAAGCTATCGCTTCGGCGGCCTTCAACTTTACAGGGATATCTTGATCTCCGATCAGCTGCTCACTCGACCTGCTCCATAACTCTCCGCAATCCATACGGCACTATTTGATGTGCCGCGTTGCGGATGGAACAATCACTTGTGAGCCAAGTGGGCCGGCGGGCCTCATTCAAACATCAGGGCGGATATCAACGAAAAGCTCTGGCAGTTCGCGCTGGAAGCACGCGGCAGCTTTGCACACGGCGTCACTGAAATCTATTTCCCCGCCAGTCTCGTCCTCCAGACTTGTTATTTGCACTCCAGATATTCCGCAGGGGGTGATGTGCGAAAACGGCTCAATCGAGCCACGCTGAACATTAATGGCAAAGCCATGCATCGTTATCCACTTGCGGACGCCCACCCCTAGCGAGGCGATCTTGCGGGGGCCCACCCACACGCCGGTGAGCCCCTCCTTTCTCGACGCGGTGACACCATACCCCGCACAAAACTCAATGAGGACCCCCTCAAGAAACCTCAGGTAGGCATGCAAATCTCGCCCCCTCTTGTTGAGATCGAGGATCGGGTAGCCGGTGAGTTGGCCCGGCCCGTGGTAGGTGGCCTGTCCGCCACGATTCGTTTCGTGGACTGGATACGGCTCGGCACCTGAGAGGCTGGATCGATCACGCGTGCGGCCGATCGTATAAACCGGCGCGTGTTCAAGGAGGATCAGCGCTTCTTTACCACCACGGGCAACCTCGGCTGAATAACTCTCCTGGAGGGCCAACCCTTCTAAAAATGTCATGCGGCCGGGAAAAATGATGTTCATTTCAGCAACGAACGGGATTTTAGTGGTGAAGCAGTTGATTGAAAGTGCGCCAACCCCACAGCGATTGCATCAGCAGCATCCGGTGGCGGCGTGGTAGTGAGCCCAAGCATCGAGCGCACCATGAAGGCGACTTGGGATTTCTGCGCAGCTCCATGGCCGACCACCGCTTTTTTCACTCGTCGCGGTGCATATTCATAAATCTGCAAGCCCTTCTGGGCAGCCGCCAACAACGCGGCTCCCCGAGCCGAACCGAGGGTGATGGCTGTCGCAAAACTCTGCACGTAGATCACACTTTCAATCGCCATCACATGAGGCGAAAATTGAACGATTATACTTTGAACCCGTGCGTGGATTTCCAGCAGACACCCGGCCACACTCAATTTCGGCGGGTTCTTCACCACATCAAAATGGAGACACCGGATCTTGCCGGCACTTCGTTGCAACACAGACACCCCGGTTCCACGCAACGAGGGATCAACCGAGATCAAGACTTCATCTGGCTCCATTTGCTAAGGACTCAATCACAATTAACTTCCCAAGCCGAATTGATTTCCGCCAACAACACTTCATAATTTCCAACCAGTGCCTCTCGCCTACTACATCCACGACATCAGTCCATTTTTGTTTCGCATCGGTGAAGGGTTCGGCGTGCGCTGGTATGGCTTGGCCTACGTGCTGGCATTTTTGTTGGCATGGGCTGTCTTCACGCATCTGGCGCGACGGGGCTTCAGCGAAATCCCGCCGCTCGCTGTCGGTGATTTCATCACAGGCACGGCGCTGTTCGGCGTCATTCTAGGGGGGCGCCTTGGCTACATGCTATTTTACGACTGGGACACCTTCAGCCGCGATCCACTGACTATCTTCCGCATCTGGGATGGTGGAATGGCCAGCCATGGAGGCATTCTTGGCATTGTTGTCTTCACGTGGATCTACTCACGGAGAAAGCATATTTCCTGGTTGAACATTGGCGACAATACCGTTGTAGCCGCACCACTAGGATTGCTCCTTGGCCGGTGCGCCAACTTTATCAATGGCGAACTTTATGGCCGCCCCGCCACTTCGGCCTGGGCGGTGCAATTTCCAAAGGAACTCTACGATGCCCCACCGGAAACCGTTCGCCACGTCCTCGACGAAGCCTCCCGGATCGATCCTTCTTGGACCTCAATTCCCGAGGTCATCGCCCATGCCGGGGAATCTCCTGCCCTTGATGCCCTCCTTACGGCATCACTCACTCCCCGCCACCCGTCGCAACTCTACGCCGCCTTCCTTGAAGGAGCCATGCTCTTTGCTGTCCTCTGGATTCTCCGCACCCGCTTCCGCTTGCCGGATGGCGTCCTTACGGGCGTCTTTTTCATCGGCTATGCTGTGCTCAGGATCATCGGCGAAGTATTCCGCGAGCCTGACGCCCCGCTGACGGGAATGATGAGCCGCGGTCAATTCCTCTCGCTTTTTCTCATCCTGATCGGAGTGGCATTTCTTATTGCTTCACGGATCCGCCCGACATGGGCTCCCCGCTTTCGATCTTGATCTCGTTCCTCCGGCAATCACCCCGCCACCTCAAATTTGCTGGAATCGCCCGCCGCCAAGCGACACACTTATCTCATGCAAATCCATATAACTCCGCGTAACATCACCCTCACCGGCGCTATCCATGAATTCGTGGCCGAAAAGGTGAGCCACCTTGAAGGTCACGGCGAAACAATCCTCGGGGCCCATGTCGTTCTTCTCCATAACCACGATAGGAAAAAACCCTACACCGTGAAGGTCCACCTCGCTCTCGCTGGCCCGGACATCCATGCCGAGGATGCCGAAGCCGACCTCTATGTCGCCATCGACAAAGTCATCGACAAACTCAGCCGCCAGATCAGCAAGCTGAAGACAAAAAAGAAACAGCACGACAAACACCGCGCCCAACTCAAACGCGAGGGCCAAAAGCGCGGCTACCAACGGCGCTAAGCCCAAGTGGAAGATTATAAGGTCAAGCTCGACGTCTTCGAGGGACCGCTGGATCTCCTCCTTTATCTCATCAAACGAGATGAGGTTGATATCTACGACATCTCCATCGAGCGCATCACCAAGCAATACCTCGCCTACATGGAGGCATTCCAGGTGCTGAACATCGATCTCGCGGGCGAGTTCATCGTCATGGCGGCGAATCTCCTCTACATCAAAAGCCGCACACTCCTGCCCGTTGACCAACAAATGGCCGACGAGGAGGCCGAGGAAGAGGATCCCCGTTTTGAACTCATCCGCCAGTTGATCGAATACAAGAAGTTCAAAGAGGCGGCAGCGAACCTCCGCAACCAAGAGGCGCTCCGTGAAAATCTGTTCCCTCGCTCACCGGTCACTCCTGAACTCGCCCCGCAGGAAACCTTGCTTGTCGAAGAGGTCGGCATCTTCGACCTCATCAATGCGTTTCAAAAAGTTCTCAAGCGGCTTGAAAAAAAACCTGAAGACCTCCGTGAGATCTTTGCGGAAAATTTTACGGTATCCGACAAAATCGATCATGTCCTGAGAGTCCTCCATGTTGGGGTCTCTCTCCGCTTCGACGAACTTTTTGCCGACGCCGCCTCGCGCACAGAGATCGTTGTTACGTTTCTGGCCATGCTAGAACTGATACGGTTGAAACAATTGAGCGTGCGACAGGACGCCCACTTCGGCGAGATTTGGATTGATCGGATCAATGAAGCCCATCCCACTTTTCTATGAGCGAAGAATCCACACCCGAAGAATTCCCCTTGCCTCTGCACAGGATCATCGAGGCGATTCTCTTCACTTCCCAAAAGCCGGTTTCCACAAAGGAGATCATCAATTTTCTTAAGGGAGCCGCTGAGGCGGCGAAGGAAAATCCGCTGGTTGCATGCTATGGGAAAATAAAGGCGGACGGCATCCAAGACGCCATAAGAGCGCTCGAACAAGAATACGCCGACTCGGGCCGTTCATTCGAAGTGCACGAAAGTGCTGCAGGTTGGCAACTGGTCACCCTCGCTGATTTTGCCCCATGGCTCCGACAGCTTTTCCCTGAGAACCGGCAAGCCCGCCTCAGTGCTCCAGCCATGGAGACACTCGCGATCATCGCCTACCGCCAACCACTGACCCGTGCAGATATCGAAGCGGTGCGGGGGGTGGCGGTGGATGGCGTGATGCAGACTCTTCTCGACCGCGGACTCGTCCGTATTGCCGGGCGCGCCGACATTCCAGGACGTCCCCTTCTCTACGAAACCAC
>CALAPX010000391.1 GCA_937888355.1 uncultured Spartobacteria bacterium | reverse complement strand
CAACATGGGGACCACGGCAGAGATCGACGAAGTCGCGCATGCGATAGAAGCTGATTTCCGGAGCATCGGCCTTGCCGGAAAAAACACCGCCCTCCTTCAACTGTTCGATGATTTCACGCTTGAGGGATACGACCCCCACCCGGCCATCAAGGCGCCCATTTCCATCTGACCATGATCGCAATTGTTGCCATGTCCCCGAACCGTGTTATTGGAGCGGATGGCCGTATCCCGTGGCATCTTTCAGAGGATCTAAAGTTTTTCAAGCGAACCACCTTGGGCCATGCCGTGCTTATGGGCAGGAAAACATTCGAGTCTATTGGGAAGCCTCTCCCAGGACGCGAGAATATCGTGATCTCCCGCCACGCCAGCTTTCCTGGCGTCCGGATGGCACGCTCACTGGATGAGGTTTCAGAGCCTTCTGATGGCCGCCGCCTTTTCGTGATTGGGGGAGCGGAACTCTATGCCTCACTTCTTCCTCGCTGCAGCGAACTCCTCTTGACCCGTGTGGCGATGGAGGTTGCTGGCGACACTTTCTTTCCCGCCTTTGAGACTGAATTCGACGAAGGTGAAATTCTTGAAACAGGCGCAAATTACGAAATCCGCCGCCACAAGCGACTCGCATGATCATTGATACCCATGCCCACCTCGACTACCCCGACTTTGAAAAAGACCTCCCTGCCGTGCTGGAGGCGGCCCGGGCGACTGGCGTCGACAGAGTGATCACGATCGGAACAGGCCTCGAAAGCAGCCGTCGCGCATTGGCTCTGGCCGAGCGCTTCGAGAACGTCTTCGCAGTGGTCGGTCTGCACCCCACCTATGTAGCTGAAGAATCCCCCGGGTGGCTTGATGGCATCCGCGAACTCGCTTCCCACCCGAAAGTCGCCGCGATCGGCGAGACCGGACTCGACTATCACCGCCTGCCTTCGGAGAATTTGGAATCATCCCCTGCCATCAGTGCCTTGCAGGCCGAAATGGCGAGCGACACTACAGCCTCGATCATTGACGGCGCTTACAAAGCCGCTCAAGCAGAGGCGTTCACTGCACAACTCGATCTTGCGGCGGAACTCGGCCTGAATGTTGTGATCCACCAACGTGACGCTTGGCGCGATACGCTCGACCTGCTTCGTCCCTATACCGGCAAAGTGCGCGGCGTTTTCCATTGCTTTGGCAACACTCCAACACAGGCCCGTGAATTACTTGTTCTCGGGCACCTCGTTTCATTCACTGGGATCGTCACGTTTAAAAATGCCAACCTTGTCCGCGAAACCGCGGCGGCTATTCCCTTGGATGCATTCATGGTTGAGACCGACTGTCCTTACCTCGCTCCGGAACCTCACCGCGGGAAGCGCTGCGAACCAGCCCACACCCGTCTTATCGCAGAAAGGATCGCGGAGTCGCGTGGCCTTGCATTGGAAGAGATCGCCGCTGCCACCACAAGCACTGCGGAGAAGTTCTTCAGACTTCGATAAGATCAAGTGCTACCGAAAACGACTTGCAAAATCGCTGTGTGGTGCAATTTAAAGACTCATGTTTCTACCAATTCTTCTTTTTCTAGGCACTCTGGCACTCTCGTTCTGGGCATCAGCGCGTGTCAAAAGCGTTTATAACAAATACGCTGCGGAACCTTCGCTCACCGGCATGACCGGAGCCCAAGCGGCTGCTCGCGTGATGCAGGATGCCGGCGTGGAGGGCGTTGAAATCACTTCTACGCCAGGCCATCTCACCGACCATTACGATCCCCTTCACAAGCGCCTTGTGCTTAGTGAAGGCAACTATCGCGGCACATCCGTGGCTGCGATTGCCGTGGCTGCTCATGAGGCAGGCCACGCTATCCAGCACTCCCGCGCCTACGCGCCCCTCCATATGCGCATGGCTGCAGTCGGGGCTACCCGCTTCGCAAGCCAGATCGTCATGTGGCTTCCATTGATCGGCCTGTTCACCGGATTTATCCACACCCAGACCGCAATGATCTTCATGGCTGGAGGCTGGGGTATCATCATGCTTTTTAATCTCATTACCTTGCCTGTGGAATTCGATGCCTCTGCGCGGGCTAAAGTTGCCCTCCGCCACTCGGGCATCCTTGCCGCGATGCATGAGGAGGATGGCGTGAACCGCGTACTCAACGCCGCCGCATGGACCTACGTCGCCGCATTCATCACATCACTGACCTACTTCCTCTGGCATTTGCTGCCGTTGCTCCTAGGTCGTCGTGACGATTGATCAGGTCAGAAAAAAGCCGTCATGCACATACGCATGACGGCTTTAAAAATTTTGCCCTGCTCGTGCCGTTCCGAAGCGTTTCCCGTTCCCTTTTAACAGGGTGGATGACCGCAAACCGCGGGATCTGCCTTCCAATGAAGGCCTGACATCACGCGCGGCCGCCTAGCCTCCGGGATGTATTTACATAGGTCCGGGAGCTGCCTCGTTTAATCGCGAACACAGCAGGGCAAATCTGTTGCGGCCGAAGCCGCATAAATCAAATTGAGGAAAGAACTACTCGCGGAGATCGACTCCCGTTTTCTCCCTCAGAACCGCTTTGATGCGGTCTGTGGCGGCATTGACCTCCTCTGTAGTCAACGTTCTCTCCGGGCTTCGGAAAGTCAAGGAGACAGCCAGTGATTTTTTTTCCGCTGGAATTTTTTCTCCCTTCGGGTCGGTGAATAAATCAAATAACTTAACCGACTCAAGGAGGGGTTCGTTTAAGGAAGCAATCGCGGCCTGAACTTCTCCATAAGGCAAGGCCAACTGAGCAATAAAGGCGATGTCTCGCGAAGACGCTGGAAATTTCGGAAGTGGTGATACTGTTTTTTCGCGGGCGTCAACAGCCAACCACGCATCCAAATCGAATTCAGCGGCAAGGAGTGCTCCATCAATTCCCAAACTTCGTGCTACTGAAGGCAGGAGTTGCCCCACGATTCCAATGCGCTTGCCATTCAGGGCAGCCACAGCTGCCGCGCCAAATGGGGTCGGGGGATTGGTGAGCGGTTGGATCGTTGCTCCTGCGATACGGACCACAAGGCCACTCAAATCAAAGGCATCCCATGGGCGGACGTCTGTGCCTCGCCAGTCAGGGGACTGGCGCTCCCCTGTGGCCACGAGGGCAAGCCTCTGAAACTCGCCTTCAGAGTTGAAAATGCGACCAGCCTCGAACAGCGGAATGCTTTTGGCTCCTTGATCGAAATTGCGAACAACCGCTGCCAACAAGCCTGGAATAAGACTGTTTCTAAGGCGTGATTGGTCGTCTCCAAAAGGATTTTTCAGCGACACCGAGGGGCCAATGAGATCAGCGGCATTGGCTGAAATCAACGTTCCCGTGCGTGCCTCATGAAATCCTGCACCGGCAAGCTTGCGGCGAAGGGCCATGGTAAAATCGTAGGCGGCATCGGCTGAGGAACCTTGAGCAAAGATACCTTCCGCACGGGATTGAATGTCTTCGATTCCAACGACGCGGGCGACCTCTTCGATCAAATCGGCCTCACGGGTTAATTCACGGCGGTAGCCAGGAATGACCCACTGCCCATCAAGCCCTTTTTCCAATCCGGTGCGCTGCAGCGCAGCATCGATGTCGGCATCTGATAATTCGGTACCCAAGAGCGCCCTGGCTCGATCATGACGCAAAGTAACGGCATGACGTGCAGGCACACTGCCGGCAACAAGAAGCTCCGAGGCAGCGGTTCCTCCGGCAAGTTGCAGGATAAGCTCGACGGCCCGGGCGGAAGCCGTTGCGACCCCATCGGGATCGACGCCACGTTCAAATCGGTAGCTGGAATCGCTGAACACCCCCAATGCACGTGAGGCACGACGCACCCGCGAAGGGTCAAATATTGCGCTTTCGAGAAGAATATCGTTCGTGGATTCTGTGACCCCGCTCCCCTCGCCTCCCATCACTCCAGCAAGAGCGACCGGGCCATTGTCATCGGCAATCACCAAAGTTCCGGCTGGCAAATGGTATTCTTGTCCATCGAGCGCTTGAAATCGCTCGGAATCAATGGCTCCACGCGCACGAATGCCGCCAGTGATCTTTCCCGCATCAAACGCATGGAGTGGCTGGCCAAGCTCAAAAAGAACGTAATTCGTGATATCGACGATGTTGTTGATCGGCCGGAGACCGATGGATATCAGGCGATCCACCAACCACTGCGGACTGGGAGCGACATTGACGCCGGAAATTTTGCGCAGTGTGTAATACGAACAGCCGGCATCTTCGATGGAGGCATGACCTGCCGCATCAATAGACTTAGGCAAAGCCGGCCTGGGCACCTGAGCCACTTTACCCGTGAAAACCCCAATCTCTCGGGCGACTCCCACATGGCTTAGCCAGTCGGAGCGGTTGGGCGTGATCTCTAGCTCAAGCACGGTTTCAACCGGAAAGAGATTCTTCAGTTCCGTTCCCGGGACACTCGACGCATCGAGAATCAGGAGACCCTCGGCATCCTCGGCAAGTTGCAGTTCCTTTGCGCTGCACATCATCCCCTCACTTTCTACCCCGCGGAGTTTTCCGGTTTTGATCTTGAAATCACCGGGCATCACCGCACCAGGCAGAGCAAGCGGAACCTTGTCGCCGATCTTGTAGTTTTTTGCACCACAAACGATCTGGCGTGGTTGTCCCGACCCGTCATCAACTTTACAAACACTAAGTCGATCGGCATTCGGATGTTGGACTGATTCCAGCACCTGTGCAACAACGACTTTTTCGATCGAGACGCCACGCTTCTTCACGCCGGCAACTTCCAATCCCGCACGCCTCAGGAGCGCCTCGAGTTCGGGAACGGAGAGTTGGCAATCAATGTAGTCGCGGAGCCAGTTAAGCGAGATGTTCACAGCAGGATCAAAATTGGTTCAGGAATCGCAGGTCGTTTTCCACAAGCATGCGGATGTCGGGAATGCGCGAAAGGTTCATGGCAAGCCGTTCCAAACCGAAGCCGAATGCAAACCCACTCACCTTGTCGGGGTCATAGACACGATCGCCCCGTTGTTTGCAGATAGCCTCAAAGACGGCTGGATCCACCATGCCGCAGCCGGCTAACTCCATCCACTCGCCTCCGAGCGCTTCGGCTCGAATATCAATTTCGTAACTCGGCTCGGTAAAAGGAAAGAAATGGGGCCGGAATTGAATATCTGTGCCTGAGCCAAATAATTCGCGGAAGAAAAATTCCAGCGTTCCTTTCAAGTCCCCCAGCGTCACTTTTTCTGCCACATAGAGACCCTCCATTTGAGTGAACTGGGCAAGATGAGTGGCATCCACTTCGTCCCGGCGGTAGGCCGACCCGGGGGCAATGATCCGTACCGGTGGCGGAGTGGTCTCCATGACGCGAATTTGCACGCTCGACGTATGCGAGCGTAGCAGACGACCGTCGTGAAGATAAAATGTATCCTGCTCGTTTCGTGCAGGGTGGTCTGGCGGGGTATTCAGCGCGTCAAAGCAATGCCACTCGGTCTCGATGTCGGGACCATCGGCGATGGCGAACCCCATGCGCCGAAAGCACTGCACCGCCCGATCCATAAGCTGGGTCAGCGGGTGGAGCGTGCCTGGGGCGGGAAACGTACCCGGCAGGGACAAGTCAAGGCCAGCGACTGCTGCCGAATCGGCGGCTTCAAGAAGGCGAGCTTGGGATTTCTCCAAGGCACCAGTGACTGCAGCACGAAGATCATTGAGGATTTTCCCAATTTTCGGGCGCTCCTCCTTGGGGACATTCCGCATGCCCTCGCTGAGAGCGGTGACTGCACCGCTTTTACCGAGATATTTCACCCGTGCGGCCTCTAGCAAAGCGGCGGAGTTGGCCGCTGAAATCAAGGCTAGCGCCTCCTCGCGAAGGGCGTCAACTTGCTGTTCCATGGGAAAAGAAGTTCTCCAAGGAGCAGCCGGAGTTCTACCAACGGTAGGTCGTGCAGGCATTTCCCGCATCAAACCACAACATTAGTCTCCGAGCTGCCCCGTGGTGAGATTCCTCAAGCTGCTTTTTTGGCTTCGAGAGCAGCGCGAACCTTCCCGACGATTGTTTTGAAGGTCGCCTCGTCTTGGACGGCGATATCGGCGAGCACCTTGCGGTCGAGGCCGATATTTGCGGACTTGAGGCCCTCGATGAAGCGGCTGTAGGTGATCCCCTCAGCGCGAACAGCGGCGCTAAGACGGGTGATCCACAAGGCGCGGAAAGTGCGCTTGCGATTTTTCCGATCGCGGTAGGCCCAGTATTTGCCCTTCATCTGGGCGTCTTTCGCATAGCGGAAGAGTTTGGAACGGCGACCACGATAGCCTTTAGAGGCTGCGATTACGCGCTTACGGCGGGCACGGCTGGCTGGAGCATTGGTTGCTCTTGGCATGTCTTACTAAACCCCGGCGTTACCGACGGGGCCTCCTTGGAGCGGTTGTTTGTTTGTTTTATATCCCCCGACTCACCGGCTCCGTGATCCTTGGAATATCTCCAAGGCAGTCGAAGGGATCTGGTTTTCTGCGCGCTACGTTAATGGCTGAAAGGCAAATTTGCCTTCACACGATCCACATCGCTCTCATGAACCAAAGCGGATTTTGCCATGTGGCGTTTTTTATTGGCGCTCTTGCTCGCCATCAAGTGGCGCCGGGAGGCGTGGTTGCGAACAACCTTACCGGTTCCGGTGATCTTGAAACGCTTGGCCACGGACTTGCGCGTCTTGCTGCGTGCTATTGATTTTGGCATTGGAAAAGGGGTGGGAGATTACCAAGCGGTCAGTAGGATGCAATCAGTTTTTCGGTTTTTTTACGACTGTGCCATGCTGAACATCCACGTCTCACTCCATCGAGAGGAACATGACATTACCATTGTCATGACCAATTGCCAGTAACGGCAAGAGCGGGTGCCATGCCAGTGAGGCAATGCCGGAGGTGAGCCTTGTGCGCTTGCGTCGGAATTGGCCGGACTCAAAGCTCACCACAAGTAGCGTTCCCTTACCGTCACCGGTGGCTAGTTGTCCTGTTTTTGGAGAAAAAGCCACAGCCAGAACCTCGGATTCACTTCCATCGACCTGGATTGGAGTTGCCCCCTCCGGTCCTTTTTTGCCTTTGCATGGCCAGACTGTCACCACCGGACTTCCTGCGGTGGCCAGACGTTTCGAGTCTGGGGAAAAAGCCATCGTGCGCACTTTGCCTTCGAAGCCTTGAATGTGAAGGGGATGGTCGCGGGGGATATCGTAAACATGAACGCTTGGAGTCTGGTCAGCCGTGGCCAACCAGCGGCCGTCTGCGCTCCACTCGACGCCGAGACACGCCCCGCCCCAATCGAAACGCGCGAATGGGTTGTCCTCACCCACCCGCCACAGGCATGCCCCTCCAGCTCCGGCCGTTGCTATTTCACCGGCTTGCGTTGGACTCCAGCCGAAATCGGCTGCTGAAGCGGGCAAGTCGATCATGTAAAGAGGTTCATTAGCGCCATTAAACACATGCAGGCGCCGATTTTGCGCCACAGCGAATAAGGAATCATCGCAGTTTGATTTCACACGATCGATCATCCCACGCCCGGGAGCCCACTCCTTGCCGGCGCGGCGCACCTTCCCGTCGAACCCGCAAGTCACCGGCTCACCTTGGAACCAATCAGACGAGCCGTTTCCCATGCCATGCCCCGAAAATCGTTCCTTTACAGAACATTCCTCTAAGCCTGCTACAAGAATGTCGCCTGTCGATGGAGTGACCAGCAATTTTGCGGCATCGCGGCTCCACTTCAGGGAGAGAATATTGTCTCCGGCTTCGAATTCCCCGAGGTTTTTCATGCGAGGCACATGCGGAAACCGGCATTCAACGCCTCGCGGTTGAGATTGCGACCGATGAAGACCACCGCATTCTTTCGCGGGCGCCCAGCCCAGGGCCCCCCGCTAGCGGCATCGACGAGCATGTGCACTCCCTGAAAGACCACGCGATCGGCCTGATTTTTTACCGCGAAGACCCCTTTCATCCGGAAAATATCCTTCCCCTGCTCGCGGACGAGCTTAGAGATCCAGTCGTTGAGCTTTCGCCCATCGCACTCCCCCTCGGCTTCGATCCCTACGCTGAATATCTCTGAGTGGTGGTGATGGTGGTGCCCATGCGCATCCAGAAAATGAGGATTCACCTCCACGGCGCGGTCCAGATTGAATCCACCAACCTCGAGAACTTTCGCAATGTCGATGTCAGCGCGTGTGGTGCGATGGATTGTTGCCAGCGCATTGATGCCGCGAACCCGTTGTTCCAGAGCATCCAGATTTTCCTCGGGCACGAGATCGCACTTGTTCAGCACGATCACATCAGCAAAGGCAACCTGTTCCTCCGCCTCATGCGTTTGTTCAAGTTGTCCAACGATATGGTGTGCATCGACGAGCGTTACCACACCATTCACAATGGTTTTTTCCCGGAGTTCGTCATCGACAAAAAAAGTCTGCACCACCGGTCCCGGGTCGGCCAGGCCGGTCGTCTCAATGAGGATATGGTCGAATTTGTCGCGGCGCTTCATCAGATTGCCAAGGATCCGGATCAAATCACCCCGCACCGTGCAGCAGATGCACCCGTTGTTCATCTCAAAGAGCTCCTCGTCAGTGCTGATGACGAGTTCATGATCGATGCCCACCTCACCGAATTCATTTTCAATCACGGCGATTCGCAGCCCGTGCTTTTCAGTGAGGATGCGGTTGAGGAGCGTTGTTTTTCCCGAACCGAGAAAGCCCGTGAGAATCGTGACTGGGATACGTGACATGGCGTGGAGTAACGAAAAAAACGCCCTCGCTGGAAAGTGAAAACCATCATGAAGCCGTCATGCAGGAATTGGTTGCCCTCGCTGTTTTTGCCCATTTGCCATACTCTCCATAAAAATTCCATTGAGCAGGAACTACCAGCGGACCACCCTCTGCCATGCCGGAGCGGTATATTTCTTTTTTCAAACTCCATAAATCGCTTGCCTCCGCCGCGCTGCACACGAATTTTCCAACCATGGCCACTTACGTCTATGAAACCATTCCCTCAGAGCCTGAGGAACCTGTGCGAACCTACGAGATCCAGCAAAGCATGAAGGACGATGCGCTCACCACACATCCAGACACTGGTGAACCGATGCGCCGCATCATCACCGGGGGCCTCGGCATCATGACCTCCGGCAAAAGCGGCGGCACGTCTGCGCCCTCTGGTGTCCATGGTTGCGGAGCCTCCTGCGGGTGTGGATAAAATTTATGCGTCCGAAGCGTAGGCCTTGATTCAACTGCCACCGCCGCCCATCGTGCCCGCCTCCATGCTTTACCGCCGCCTTGTCCTCACCAGCTTCTCAAAATTCCGCCTGGGAAAACTTTCGGTGACCCTGCCCGATGGAATCCGATGCACCTATGGCGGACTTGCTGAGGTGCCACAGGCCGAGTTCAACATCCTCCACGAGAACTTCTTTAAGCGCTGTGTGCTTCAAGGTCCGATCGGCTTCGCTGAATCCTACTTGGCAGGCGAGTGGACCACCCCCGATCTAGTAAAAGTTATCGCTTGGTTCATCCTCAATGCCGACGATGCCGATGCCCTGCAAACCCGATCCTCACGCCGTACTGGTGCATTCAACCTTCTGAATTTTGCCAATCGCCTCTTGCATTTGAGGCGCCCGAACAGCCTCCGGATGAGCAGGGAAAACATCCGCGAGCACTACGACCTTTCCAACGAATTCTTCCAGCTTTGGCTCGACTCCACGATGACCTACTCGAGCGCGTATTTTGAACACGCAGACGAACCGCTGGAGGCTGCCCAAAACCGCAAATACGATAAGCTCTGCCGCCGACTCCATATCATTCCCTCCGATAGCGTGCTTGAGATCGGCTCAGGTTGGGGCGGTTTTAGCATGCACGCCGCACGGAATTTTGGATGCCGCGTCACCACGGTCACGATCTCCCAACAGCAATACGACGAAGCAGCACGTCGCATCCGCGAAGCAGGCCTTGCAGACAGGATCCAACTCCTTCTTTGTGACTACCGAGACCTGCGTGGGCAATTTGACAAGATTGCCTCGATCGAAATGCTCGAAGCAGTGGGCGACAAATATGTCGATGGCTATTTCGCAAAAATTGAAGAACTCCTCGCCCCGCGCGGCATCGCCGCCCTCCAAGCAATCCTCTGCCCCGACAACCAATACCCCATCCTGCGCGATGGAGTTGATTTCATCCAAAAACACATTTTCCCTGGCTCGCTCCTCATGTGCAACGCCCGCATCGGCCAGGCCCTACGCGCCTGTGGCGACCTCAACCTGTTCGACTACGAGGACATGGGCCCGCACTACGCGCTCACCCTCAAACGCTGGCGGGACACGTTCGAGCAAAAACTCGAGGCAGTCCGCGCATTGGAATTCGACGAGGTGTTCATCCGTAAATGGCGTTACTACCTCGCCTACTGTGAAGCGGCCTTCGGCACCCGTCATATCACAGTCGCCCAATTTGCCATCACCCGCCCGGACAACCTCTCGATCCCGACATCAATCTACCGGCTCCCGGACTGAACGCCTTCCATCACCCCAATCCGGAATAGCGCTACCGAGCGCCTCAGCGTCTCAATTAGTGATTTTCCACTAAATACTCTTTCGCTAAGGCCGGGAATGATTCGACTTGGTCGGAAGCCCAATCCCCATTGCGAGCAAGCGCGGACGCGTCGGAAAAGAACAGCTTCCGAGGCGATCGCGTTTTTCAAGCTCCTCGCCTACACGAAAAAATAGTAACCTGCTTAGCTCTGGATCCGCCTCTCGAGGCACCGGATTCACAATTGCCACCGCCGTTGTTTTTCATAAAGTCTCTTCCAGTAAATCTGTTGTCATCACCCGCCACGACAACCCCCGCGCCGTTCTCCTCTCCGTCGCGCAATACGAAGCACTCACCGGACACGCCGCCGACCTCCACCTTCACACCTCCACCTTCACGCCGCCGACCGCAAACAATCCCGGGAGCACATCGCTTTGAAGAGCCTTATTCACTGGGCCGGGAGCCCAAGGCGCCGAATAATATTTCATAGCATCCGGCTTTCATAGAAGGTGCCCTTTCATGAATCCGCTCCCGCTAGTTGCTGCAGGAACAGCTCTCGCCATGGCCATGATGGTGCTTGTCTGGTTTTTCGCCCGGCGGATGGATAATGCCGGCATCGTGGATATCTGGTGGGCGTTCGGGTTCACTCCGGTAGCACTGTTTTACGGGGTTTTTGGAAGCGGTCACATGATGCGAAACGGCCTTATCGCCGCGATGATCTGTGTGTGGAGCCTGCGTCTCGGCATACATCTCCACAAACGGGTTATGGCCCACCATCCACAGGAAGACCCACGCTACACCGAACTCCGAAAGCGCTTTCCAAAACATACTTGGCTCATGTTTTTCGGTTTTTTCCAACTCCAAGGGGTATTGATCGGCCTCTTGTCACTGCCTGTTGCCCTCGCCTGCGCGAACCCCTCGCCAGGCATCGGAATGTTTGAAATCGCCGGGTTGCTCCTCTGGCTTCTGGCCATCGGCGGCGAATCCATCGCTGATATGCAACTCGCGATCTTCAAAGCACATCCCGCCGCTAAAGGGCGCGTGTGCGATATCGGACTCTGGAAATACTCACGCCACCCGAACTACTTCTGCGAGTGGATCGTGTGGATAGCTTACTTTGTCTTTGCGCTCGGATCGCCTTGGGCATGGGTTGGCCTAGCAAGCCCGTTGCTCATGCTGTTTTTTCTCACACGCGTGACCGGCATCCCGCCGGCCGAAGCCCGCGCACTGGCTACCCGCGGTGATACCTACCGCGACTACCAACGCCGCACGAGCGCCTTCATCCCCTGGTTCCCAAAATCATGATCAAACTCGACGACCTCCTAGCCAGAAACCTTCTGCCCGATGCCGCAATACGGTTTGGCATTCGCAACCTGCTCGCCAAAAAGCTCCGCGAGGAAACCCGCGAAAATGCCGTTGCC
Source organism: uncultured Spartobacteria bacterium (assembly GCA_937888355.1). Lineage (GTDB taxonomy): Bacteria > Verrucomicrobiota > Verrucomicrobiia > Chthoniobacterales > Terrimicrobiaceae > UBA967. Next base: position 40,772 of record CALAPX010000391.1, on the reverse strand, counting down.
CAATCCGAAGCACTTGCCGTTTTTGTGGATGAACTCAAACGCAACCCGATTGCGATCAAGACAACCGCGGCAAATGAGCAGCACTACGAGGTGCCAACAGAATTCTTCAAACTCGTCCTCGGTCCCCGCATGAAATACAGCTCGGGATTCTGGCCCCGCGAGGATACGACGTTTGCGGAATCCGAGGAGGCGATGCTATCGCTCTCGTGCGAACGCGCAGAACTTGCCGACGGTCTCGACATTTTGGAGCTCGGTTGCGGTTGGGGGAGCCTCACACTGTGGATGGCCGAAAAATACCCCACGGCACGCGTCACCGGCGTCTCAAATTCCTCTACCCAAAAAATCCACATCGAAGCCGAGGCCGCTCGGCGTGGATTAGGGAATGTGAGAATCTTCACTGCCGACATGAATGCTTTTGAAGCCGGTGACTCTGCATTTGATCGAGTGGTCTCGGTGGAAATGTTCGAGCACATGAAAAATTACCAACTGCTCATGGCAAAGGTTGCTCGCTGGCTACGGCCCGGGGGCAAGCTCTTCATTCATATTTTTACCCACCGGGAATTGGCCTACCACTTTGAAGGAAAAGATCCCTCGGACTGGATCACGCGATACTTCTTCGAGGGCGGCACGATGCCCTCGGACGACCTTCTCCTTTATTTCCAGGACGACCTTTCGATCGAGAAACACTGGCGCGTCTCTGGATCCCACTACCAACGCACCTCCGAGGCATGGCTGGATAAAATGGATGCAAATGAAGCGTCTGTAACTCCGATCCTTCAGAAAACCTACGGCGTGGACCAGGCCGCAAAGTGGCGCGCCTACTGGCGAGTTTTCTTCATGTCCTGTGCTGAACTCTGGGGCTTTCGCGGCGGCAACGAATGGCTCGTGAGCCACTACCGTTTCGCCAAACGCCACTGAGCGACCCATTCGGCGGAACCTTGTGAAAATCAGAGAAAAAGATTGCTGCCTTCCCCGCGGCGCATAGAGTCACTCTCCCTCGCAAGCGGCCGTGGTGGTCGCACGCCGTTATTTATTACCTACTAAATCCCGGTTGCGAACAAGAAACAGGAACCATCAACCATATGTCAGCACTGCAAGAATTGATCGCCAACTCGATCAAGAATTATCGCGAAGGAAGTATCGTCAAGGGCCACATCCTTGAGATTCGAAACAGGGAATTCCTAGTGGATATCGGATACAAAAGCGAAGGCGTCATCCCCGCCTCGGAATTCGACGATCCCGACTCCGTCGAACTCGGCGACGAAATCGAAGTTTTACTCGAACGCCTTGAAAATGATGAGGGCATGGTCGTCCTCTCAAAGGAAAAAGCCGCCCAGCGTCAAAACTGGGAGAAAATCGTTGGCGTCTTTAAAGGCGACGGCCTCATCAAGGGCAAAGTCCGCTCGGCCGTTAAAGGCGGACTGATGGTGAACGTGGGCGTGGAAGCATTTCTCCCCGCATCACAAATCGACATCGTCCCGCCAAAAGATCTTACGCCGTTTGTCGGCAATGTCTACGATTTCAAAATCGTCAAAATCAACGAGGACCGCAAAAATGTCGTTCTCAGCCGCCGCGAAATCATCGAGCAGGAACGCTCGGAAAAACGCCAAACCTTCCTCTCTGGGGTCAAGATCGGCGACCAGATCTCCGGTACGGTCAAAAACATCACTGACTTTGGCGCGTTTATCGACCTTGATGGCATCGACGGTCTCCTCCATGTCACTGACATGTCTTGGGCCCGCCTCACCCATCCGTCTGAACTCATTAAAGTTGGCCAGCAGCTTACTGTACAAGTCCTCGACATCAACAAGGATAAAGAGCGCGTTTCACTTGGCCTTAAGCAGATGCAATCGAACCCATGGGATAAGATCGAGGAACGCTTCCCGGTCGGCCAGAAGGTCTCAGGCAAGGTCACGAACCTCATGCCCTACGGCGCTTTCGTGCAAATCGAAGAGGGTGTCGAAGGTCTTATCCACGTCTCAGAACTATCTTGGACCAAGCGTATTGCCCGTCCTTCGGATGTCCTCACCCTCGGCCAAGATGTCGAAGCACTTGTGCTCGGCGTCAACAAAGACGAGCAGAAGATCTCACTCGGTGTCCGCCAACTTGAGCCGAATCCTTGGGATGAGATTGAACTTCGTTACATGATCGGCAAGCAGGTCAAGGGCAAGGTACGCAACATGACTGCTTATGGTGCCTTCATTGAACTTGAAGAGGGCATCGACGGCATGATTCACGTCTCCGATCTCTCTTGGACTCGTAAGATCAACCACCCTTCTGAGATGCTCAAAAAAGGTGACGAGATCGAAGCTGTTGTCCTCGATATCGACAAGACAAACCAACGCATCAGCTTGGGAGTCAAGCAACTTGACGATGATCCTTGGAAGGAGATCGATGGCCGTTTTCGTATCGGCGATCTCGTCAAGGGCACCGTCAGCAAACTCACCAACTTCGGTGCCTTCGTCCAACTTCAAGACGATATTGACGGCCTCGTGCACATCTCGCAAATCAGCGAAGACCGTGTCGAGAAGGTCAAGGACGTCCTTAAAGTCGGCCAAGAAGTCGAAGCCCGTGTCATCAAAGTGGACAAAGCTGAGCGCCGCATCGGTCTCTCGGTTAAAGCCGCCAACTACAGTGAGGAAGCTATTCGCAAGGAAGCTGAGGCATTCGACACACTCCGCCCAGGCGAAGACATGGTCGGCCTCGATCAGGCATTCCAGTTTGCGGAGGACGAATATCGTCCAGGCGAATCGAATAAATAATCGCATCGCATTCCCGAATCCTCACGTAGATTCAATATAATGGAAAAACCTGAAATCACTGCCTACCTGAAAACCCACTGCGGCTGGAGCCGCGGTGTGCGGGCCGCGTTCGAGAAACATGACCTTCCCTACACCGAGAAGGACATCATTCAGAACCCGGACTTCCGCTTTGAAATGGAGCAACTCAGCGGCCAACCGCTGTCGCCCTGCGTCAGCATCAATGGAATAATGCTCGCCGACATCAGCGGCGAGGAGGTCGAGGCCTACTTGCTTGAACAAGGCTTGGTCGGCCAAACCTCCAATTCCACCGATGTGCCGCTAAATGCGCCATGCTCCGACGAGGAGCACGCTTCCATGGTCCGTCTCAAGTAGGAGCACCTAAGGCAATCAACACCCAAAAAAGACCGCTACGGATTCCGTGGCGGTCTTTTTCTTTTCCCATACTGCCGCTACGGTAATCTCACGTGTGTTGAAAAAAACGCGACGCAATCATACTCAGCCCAGCAAGTGCGACAAAAAGCCTCCTCATGCCGAGTATCGCATTGTGCCAATCGACAGCACTCCCCTTTGCAACGAGGCCCTCGAAGCGGCAAGAACTGCCATGCGGGAGATTTCCCGCTTGAATAAACAGATCGCGGAGTTCGAGCGCACTATCGAACCAGCTTTCTCTCGATGGGAACGGGATAATATCGGGGAACTTCTTTCCCGCGAATCGGAGCTGGAAGCCAAGATCGAAGCACTTTCCGAATTGATTGAATTCGCCACCATGCAGGCGTTCTTTACCGGGAAAGATCCCTATGAGATCTATGCAAAAGCCGCTAAGGGCAAAGCTTCAAGCGCGCCTGAAGACAAGCACGCCGAAGCCACAGAGGATACTGACCAGCGCGAAGATGAGGCGCGGGCTCGCGATGCAGGCTACAGCCCGGAGGAACAAGATTTCCGGGCGCACCTCCGCACTATTTTTGGGAGAGACCCCGACAGCATGCGCAAAGCCGAATACAGGCACATGTTTTCAGAATACAAAACATGGCGGGCAAAATTTGAGGAAACCACTGCAGCTGCAGCGAGCGCGAAAGCGAAGGATATCCCTGCACGCATCAAGGAACTCTACCGCCACCTCGTCCGGCGCCTCCACCCGGATTCCGGAACACAAGCCGATCCATTTTTTGCGAGCCTTTGGCACGACCTGCAGGAAGCCTATAACAATCGTGACTTGGAGCGACTGGAAATCCTTCTTACAATTACAGAAGTGAACAAAGGGGGTGATTCCATCAATTCCTCTCTTTATCATATCAGGTTGGTAGCAAAAAAAATGACATCTACCCTGTTCGGCCTCGAAAAACGATTTGCTGGAATTCGCAAATCCGATGCCTGGAAATTCTGGCATGTAAATGATCGCCGACAGGCAGAGATTAAATTCCGAAAGGCTGCCAAAGAGCGTGTGGAGGATGCTGAAATGGACCTCGCGAAGCTTGAGGCTGAAATCGCACACTGGAAATCTGAAGCCCTTCAAAAGCAACCAAATCCACCGCGGAAATCGGATTTGAAAAGCCCGAAACCATTGGGCTCCTCCCTTCAAAAAACATCTCTGCGCAAAAAATCTCCATCATCAACCACAAGCCAGACATCCTTCGATTTTTGAAATGAATGCCGCAATCCTCGTCTCTGCCGGATCGAGTTCCCGTATGGGATTTGATAAACCCACCGCTCCACTGTGCGGTGTTCCGCTTGTCGTTCATTCGTTGCGCGCCATCCAAGATTGCGTGGACATCACCGTGGCTGTGCTTGTCTGCGCAGAATATCGTACCGATGAATTTACCAGACTAGCCGCTCCATTTTCAAAATTTCGTCATATCGTTGCCGGTGGGGCGGAACGCGGGACTTCAGTTCTTCATGGCCTGCAGGCCCTTTTGTCAAATCCACCCCTTTTTGTAGCCGTGCACGATGCCGCAAGGCCTCTTGCTTCTCCGGCCTTGTTCTCAAAAGTCCTGGCTGCCGCCGTGTCCCATGGAGCTGCCTCGGCGGCTCAACCCGTCTCCGACTCGCTCCACCGCGCCGACGCCTCCGGCCTTCTTCATCAGACAGTTCCCCGCACTAATCTTTTTGCGATGCAAACTCCACAGGCTACCCGTTTTGATCTCCTTGTCTCTGCCTTGCAATCCCGTCATATAGCCGCCACCGATGATGTTTCCGCCCTCATCGCGGATGGCGTCCATGTGCTTCCGCTTATTCACGAAACACCGAATATCAAGATCACCTACCCGGCAGATCTTTTGTTGGCGGAAGCCCTGAAAATGACGATGCCTTCTGCCAGTATCCCATCATGAAAACCAAAAACCTCCTCGATATCCTTGCCACTCCCAGTCCCTCCGGATGGGAACGCGACGGCCAGAAACTCTGGATCAAAAATGTTAACCCCGTCTCCGACAAGGTGGAATCCGATCCGCATGGCAATGCCTGGGCTGTCCTTGAGGGCTCAGACCCATCAGCTCCCCGTGTCATGCTCGAGGCCCATGCTGATGAGATTGGATTCATCGTCCGCCATATTGATGAAAAGGGCTTTCTCTCATTGGGGCCAATCGGAGGGTCTGACCGCACTCTTGCTTCGGCCCGTCGGGTGCGCCTCTTCGGCTCCAAAGGAATTGTCCAAGGGGTTATCGGCAACACAGCCATCCACCTGCGCGACACCTCAAAAGACAAGCCGGCGGAGTGGAAGGATCTCTTCATTGATATCGGGGCATCAACCGCGAAGGAGGTCGAAAAACTTGGCATCCGCGTGGGTACGCCAGCGATTTTTACAGATGATGCCATCGAGGCTGGAAAAGACCGTATTGTGGGGAGAGCTCTCGACAATCGCATCGGTGGATATGTCTTGGCCCACGTACTGGCCGAGCTTCATGCCTTGAGGAAACGACCGGCAGCTTCAACTTTTGCGGTGAATGCCGTCCAAGAGGAACTCGGCTGCCATGGCGCCCGCATGGCCGCCCACCGCATCAGGCCCGCAGTAGCCCTTGTCTTTGATGTCACTCACGCTACAGACACTCCAGGCATCAACGCGAAACAACACGGCCTGGTGGAACTCGGCCACGGGCCCTCAATCGCCCACGGAGCGGCAAACCATCCGCTCGTCATGCAGCGGCTCATCGAGGTGGCCTCAACCCTTAAGATCCCCATCCAACATGAGGCGGTCTCACGCAGCACCAGCACGGATGCCGATGTTATCTACACTTCTCGAGACGGCATCCCATGTGGACTGATTTCGATCCCACTTCGCTACATGCACTCACCGGTTGAAACAATCTCTCTTGAGGATGCAAAAAATGCTGCACGGCTCGCTGCCGGATTCATCCGCAGCTTGACCAAGGAGGATACCTTTCGCGTATTGGATTGAGTGATCAAAAGGGTGGCTCCTTAAGGTATTTCTTGTTAATCAACAATCCACTTTCCGCCCCATGGATGACTCCCAGCCCGATTCAATGACTCTCACCCACGTCGATGATTACCTCGCCGTAGGCAAGGAGTCCGGTGCCTCCGATATCCACCTCAGCGTTAACTCACCTCCCGTCTGGAGACGCTATGGACTGTTGGAGCCAATGTGGGCACAAGCACCAAACCTGACTCCAGAGGCCACTGAGAGCCTTACCCTGGGATTCCTCCAACCGGGCCAGATCGAACAACTCAATTCCCGGGGTGATGTTGACTTTGCATACTCCACCGGTATCGGAAGATTCCGTGCAAGCGTGGTGCGTCAACGAACCGGCCACGATCTTGTTTTTCGTATTATCGGCGACTCGGTGCGCTCGATGGATGAGCTCGGACTCCCGGATCAACTTAAACTCCTCACGGAGTTTCATAACGGCCTTGTGCTTGTGACCGGCTCGGTGGGCAGCGGCAAAAGCACCACGCTGGCGTCACTTGTTGACCAAATTAACCGGAGCCGCCAGGACCATATCATCACGCTTGAAGACCCGATCGAATATATCATTCCCTCGCGGGGATGCCATGTCACCCAGCGGGAGGTCCACACCCATACAAAATCATTTGCAAATGCCCTTCGCGGAGCTCTTCGGGAAGACCCCGATGTCATCATGGTGGGGGAAATGCGCGACCTTGAGACGATCTCGCTTGCGATCACAGCCTCTGAGACCGGCCACCTTGTGCTTGGCACCCTCCACACCAGCAATGCCGCGCGCACCCTTGACCGCCTTCTGGATGTCTTCCCAACCGACCAACGCGATCAAATCCGCATCATGGTCAGCGAATCCCTCCGTGGAATCGTCTCACAACAACTCATTCCCCGCGCCGACGGCAATGGCCGTGCTCTTGCGATGGAAATCCTCATGAATACACCGGCGATCGGAAACGTCATCCGGGAAGGCAAGACATTCATGCTCCCTGGCATCATTCAGACAGGTAAAAAATTGGGCATGAAACTTATGGATGATGCGATTGCGGATTTGTTCCAATCGGGGATCATCTCCGCAGAGGAGGCCGTCTACCGGGCGGAGCAGAAGAACGATATGATCAATCTTACTGGTTACTCGGAAAGTTAACCTCACCCTAAAGCACCCCACTTAATACTTCTTCCGGATGCCATACATCGACCAGTTTTTCCAAGTCCTCGTGGAAAGCGGAGCCTCGGACCTCCATCTTGCCGAAGCCCAATCTCCCAAAGTCCGACAGCACGGCGAAATCGTCCCGATCCGGGAAGAACCACTCACCCGAGAAGAAATGAGCTATATGCTCAGTGAGATCTGCTCACCTGAAAAATGGGAGCGCTTTGAAGAACACGGTGACCTCGATTTTGCTTATGAGATGGATGAAAATAATCGTTTCCGTTGCAACTATCTCAAGCAGACCCATGGCTACGGAGCTGTTTTTCGAATCATCCCCACAAAAATTAAGACGCTCGAGGACCTGCGCGTTCCCGAGATAATCAAGTCATTTGGTCATATGCGTGGAGGGATCGTGCTGGTTACCGGGCCGACTGGATCAGGCAAGAGCACAACCCTTGCCGCGCTCATCGATTATATTAACACGAACTTCTCGCGTCACATCGTCACCATCGAGGAGCCAATCGAATTCGTTCACCGCAACAAGCGCAGCATTATTACTCAACGCGAGGTTCCGGAGCATGCAGAATCGTTTCCCGCTGGCTTGAAAGCGGCACTCCGCGAGGATGCAGATATTGTGCTTGTTGGTGAAATGCGCGACCTCGAAACCATCTCGCTGGCGCTTACCGCTGCCGAAACCGGCCTCCTCGTCTTTGGGACGCTCCATACCAATAATGCGCGGAAAACGGTGGACCGCATGATTGATGTCTTCCCTAGCGACCAGCAGGCTCAAGTCCGCACCATGCTTTCCGCATCCCTGCGAGGAGTCGTTGCCCAATTACTCATGAAAAAGCACGATGGCTCAGGCCGGGTTGCGGTAAACGAAATCCTCATCGTTAACAATGCAGTCGCGGCTATCATTCGCGAGGGAGCGACCCAGAAACTCCAGGATGTCATTGTCGCAGGCAAGGGACAGGGCATGCAGTTCATGGATGACGCCATTTGGGAACAACTCCTTGCGGGCGCCATTTCCGCACAAGAGGCCTACATGAAAGCCATCGACAAGGCCCGCTTCCAACCTTACCTGCCGCCAGAGGATGCCGCCTTGGCGAATGTGGCGGGAGCTTGACGTTGGCCGCTCCAACGACCCTCTTTCAACGCCATATCGGGATCGACTATTCCGGCGCAGGCGCCCCCGAATCCCGCCTGCCTGGAATTCGTGTCTTCGAATCCTCGCCGCTCCTTCCACCCCATGAAGTTCGATTTGGGCATCACTGGTCGCGCCGTGAACTTGCCCAGTGGTTGAGCCATGAAATCAACTCTCAAGGACCCGCCATCATCGGGATCGACCACGGCTTTTCATTCCCTCTAGCCTATATGGAAAAATACAATCTGGGGCCAACTTGGGGGGATTTATTGATCGATTTTACAACCCATTGGCCCACTGCGGCTCTCGGCGCTCGTGTTAGCGACATTCGCAAAGGGAGTGGCGCGGCACGGCTGGGCAGTCCACGCTGGAAGCGCCTCTGCGAATACCGCTCCGGTTCTGCAAAGTCGGTCTTCCACTTTGGAGTGCCGGGATCGGTCGCCCACTCGACGCATGCTGGAATTCCATGGCTTCACAATTTCCGCACCCTTTTCGCATCAAGCATTCATTTCTGGCCCTTTGATAACTGGGCTCCTCGACCCGGCGTCTCAGTGATTGCGGAAATCTACCCCTCTCTTTGGAAATCAAGATACCCCCGCCCCGATCTCACCGGAGACCAACTAGATGCCTTCGCCACCTCATCATGGCTTCGAGATGCGGATATCTCAGGCGAACTTTCTGCAGCCTTCCACCCGAACTTAACTTCCCATGAACGAGTTCAAGCGGGTCTCGAGGGCTGGATTCTTGGCGTATACTGACAACCCTCACGGAAGGTTCTGCAAGGCGTCCACAAGGATTGACTCCGTAAGTAATTCTGGGAGCACCACAGGATGCGCAGCCTCACCGGGAGGATAAATCACGTAAAAAGGGACTCCTACACGGCCAAAAGATTTCAGAGCAGCGGTGATCTCGGGGTTTGCATTCGTCCAATCCGCCTTCATCGCCAAGACGCGCTTTTCCTTCAGCAGCTCCCGCACTTGGGGCGTTTCGATCGCTGTACGCTCATTGAATTTGCAGGTGATGCACCAATCCGCCGTGAAATCGACGAATACCGCACGCCCAGTCGCAATCTCTTTTTCAAGTCGTTCCTTTGAAAAGGGAGCCCAGCCAATTCCACCAATATCCTGTGCGCCTATGCCGGCAAACTTTTTGCCTAACGCCCACCATCCGCCACTGAGACACACCCCCACGATCAGTGCCAGGATGGCCAACCGCCTACCCTTCGTCCCTACCGGTCCGCAAAAAGATCCATAGAGCCAACACGCAAAAGCAAGGCAAAGGAGAAATACTGTGAACCACAAAATGCCCGCCACTCCACGTTGGCCTCCGAGCACACTAAGAATCCATATGAGCGTTGCAAAAAGCGGAAAGGCCATGAATTGGCGCAGGCGTTCCATCCACGCGCCCGGCTTGGGCAGAAATCGCAACCACCCAGGCTTGGCGCTCAGCAACACATAAGGCAACGCCATACCAAAAGCGACCGAGGCAAACATTGCAAAAATAACTGCGCCGGATTGACCAAATGCAAACCCCAGCGCACTCCCTAAAAATGGGGCAGTACAAGGCGTAGCCAACAATGTTGCAAAGACCCCTTGAAAAAATGCACCACCCATCCCACTCCCCGAGCCGGCTGATTCCATCGCTGTTGCCGCCCGCCCAGGAAGCACGATCTCAAATACGCCAGCCAAATTCAGCGCGAAGACAAATACGATCGATCCGATCACCACATTGAACCAGGGATTCTGAAACTGGAATGCCCACGTGACCTCCGCGCCACCGGACCTCAATGACACTACAATCAGTGCCAACCCCAAAAACCAAGCGAAGATCCCGCCCGCAAAGGCCAACCCGTGGGAAAGAATTCTCCACCTCGATTCGCCTGCCTGCCGAATGAATCCGAAAATCTTGAGTGAGATGACCGGCAATACGCAGGGCATCAGGTTCAAAATCATGCCGCCCAAAAATCCGTAGAACAAGGCAAGCCAGAACCCTATCACCTCGCCATACCTCACCTTCTCCTCTCCACCTCCAGCATGGATGATTTCATCGACCACCCACGCGCTCCGTGTCGGTCCTCTTTCCATCACCAGCACCCCGCTGAATGGCCCTTCGACTGAAATCTCCACCCCATTTGTTCCAACATTTTGAGGATGTCCCACGATCTGGTTTTCAGATGGCAGGGGGAATAATTCGATCCGGGCTCCCTCAGGTACTCCCTCGAGTTGTAAATGCAACATTTTCCCCGAACGCATCCAATTGAGATGAAAAGGCACGGGGTCTGTCGATGGCACTTGGGCGCGAAATTCCTCGAAAACCGCATCATTTGCTGGAATAGCCTGCCGCCCCACCGGAAGACTCAGCGACACGGCCGCATCGCCGGGAATACAAATATCCTCGCAAACCAGCCATGAAACCTTCGCCTTCAACTCAATCTCGCCAGCCAACTGCGCTGGCGGTGTTATTGTGGCGAGCAGCAATACCTTGTCTGTGTAAGCATAGGTCAGGATCCCTCCCGACTCGATCTTTGCCTCCGGTGCAGGCCACTTAAGCGGCCCGGCAACAAACCCGGTTGGCAATTCCCATTCAACCCGCGTTGGCAACCCTGCATCCCCGCTATACTCCCAGTATGTGTGCCAGCCAGGGGCCATCTCGAGCAACACTCCAACCTCAAACGCCTTCCCAGGCACCACAGCCTCGGTGTCGGCGAGCAATGTTGCGACCACCAAAGGCTTCCCCTCACGCTCCTGCGCTGGCGCCACCAAAGCAGCAGCAAGCACCCACGCGGCTATCATTAACATACGGTGAACCATCTCACCAACTAAACACACACCACCCAAGCCGCAAACCGCCAATTAAGAATTGTGTGTGTCTGCGTAAATATCGCATGGCCATTTGGATGATACTGACGTTTCAACTCAAAGCGCCCGATAGCTTTCCCTGGTCGTATTCATCACTGACCCGCCCCATCCATGCCCGCGGATCTGCTGCAATGTTTACATTTTTGCTTCCACGATACGCGGAGGTAAAAATGCAATATGTACCTTGTTCATCTTCTTCCCTTTTTGAAAAAGCATCGTATCTGCGGTTGTCACGGGAGCGCGCCGGGTGCATAATTTACGCACTTTTTAAAACATGCTGACGCTTGCCATCGCGGTTGCCTTTACACTCCTTATCTCTGCTCTCTGCTCAATCCTTGAGGCAATGATCTTAAGCACAACCCCAACGGACATCGAAGTCCTGAAAAAACGAAATCGCTTGAAAGGGGAACAACTCGAAAATATCCGTGAGGACCTTGAGGAAACGATCTCATCGATCCTGACACTCAACACTCTGGCAAACACTCTAGGCGCCGTTGTGGTCGGAGGCATCGCAACAAAGTTGTTCGGTGAAGCTTCGATTGGAATCGTTTCTGGCGTCATGGCATTCAGCATTTTGATCTTCTCGGAGATCATCCCCAAAAATATCGGCGTCAATTACAGGCGAACAATTCAACCGCTTGCAGTCATGCCCCTGAGCCTGATTTGCTCGAGCTTGAAGCCAGTGACATTTATTGCAAATAAACTGGTCAGAAGCCTCATGCGGAGAAAACTCGAGGAGTCTGAGACAGGATCTGAGATCATTCTCTTGGCTGAAAAGGGGGCGGAGGATGGCCAACTCCACCGTGAGGAGGTGACATTGATCTCGAACGCCCTCTCACTTGCAAGCGTGCGCGTGAGTGACATTATGACTCCCCGAACGGTGGTGATTGGAGCTCCCGAAGGAGAGCGCCTCATCGACCTGCTACAACGTCTGCGTACGATCAACTTCGGCCGTATGCCGGTATATGAGAAAACGATCGACGAAGTGTCCGGCATCATCAGGCGTCGTGACATTCTGCACGCCATTGCAGTAGGAGAAGGGCACAAGCTCGTGCGCGACCTCAAGCAGGATGCGGTCTTTTTTACCGAGTTCTCGACGGCATCGCATGCCCTTGAGACGTTGCTTGAGGGTCAACAACAACTGGGAATGGTCATGGATGAATTTGGCTCATTTGCCGGAGTTATCTCAATGGAAGACATCATCGAACATCTCATCGGAAAGGAAATTTACGAAAAGGACGATGTCGCCGTGGACATGAGACAACTCGCCCGCTTGAAGAGCAAGTTGATCGGGTTGCGGAACTGAGCGCCTGCATTGGGAGGCGCTTATTTTGTGGAGTCCTTTGAGGCGGGCTCGGTTCCGTAGAATTTCTCACCGATATCGATTTTCTCCCGGCCATTGGAGATGCGCCACTTGTTTGTGTCTCGAAGCGAGTAGATACACCCACAGTATTCTTGCTGATAGAAATGCTCGCGTTTCGAGATCTCAAGCATGCGTTGGGCGCCGCCACCTTTACGCCAGTTGAATGTCCAATAAGTTATTTCGGGGTACTTTGCCGCTGCGCGCTCCCCACAATTATTGATCTGCTCCATGTCTTTCCATCGAGAGATGCCGAGGCAGCTGGTGATGACAGGGAATCCATGCTCATGGGCATACAGGGCCGTGCGCTCAAAGCGCATGTCGAAGCACATCGTGCAGCGTTTGCCTTTCTCCGGTTCCCACTCGAGACCTTTCACTCGGGCGAACCAGTTGTCTGTGTCGTAATCCGCATCGATGAATGGAATTCCCTCCTTCTCTGCGAAGCGGATGTTTTCGGATTTACGCAACTCATATTCCTCCCGTGGGTGGATGTTCGGATTGTAGAAATATATCGTGTAATCGATGCCGGATGCCGCCATGGCCTCCATCACTTCGCCGGAGCAAGGGGCGCAGCATGAGTGCAGGAGCACTTTCGTTTGCCCGCCGGGCGGTGAGAGAATAGGACGTTGATTCATCATTGGATCATCCTTGCAATCCCTTGAAGTGACATCAAGGGAGGGAAACAAAAATTAATGTTCTGGTTCAAGTATCGCTAATTTGAATCGCCGCGAGCGAGCACAAGGGGAGACTTGTTAAATCGCAAGCGGAGCCGGTTGATGGCGCCAAGGATGCTGGGGCGGCCAATCAGTTTGGCTTCGAGGTGGCGCTTGCCGGCGAAGTCAAGGAGGGAAAGACCGATCAGCATGGTGAGAATGCCTTGGCCAGGAAGAAAAAGCATCAAGAAGCCAGCAATCACAAAAACGGCCCCAAAAGTGTTTTTCAGCACATGCCCTAGAATTTTCAATGCGGGGTGGTGGTGTTTCATCCAAGTGCGCGGAACGCGGACATCGAAATATTGCGCGGGGATACGAACAAGGACAATGGGAATGGCAATCAGTGAGGCAAGGAAACAGGCCACAGAGCCGCCCGCAAGCCATAGAAGAACCTGATGTGAGCTTGGATCCTGAAAAAACGAACTCAAATTGTCCACTCTGCAACCATACAATTAAGAATAAGGCAGAGCAATGGCGGTTAAGCAACAATCCGGGCTTGGGGAAGACCCTGGTGCCCCGAAGGGGCCAACAATGTGTTCTACATGAGGCAGGGGCACTACAAACCGCTACATTGCCTTGCCTTGGTTGGCGACGGCGTTCATGGCGGCGGCAATGGCCGACTGGTCGCCGAGGTAGTAGCTCTTTAGCGGCTTAAGATCCTCATCAAGCTCATAAATGAGTGGGATTCCGGTGGGAATGTTGAGCTTGAGAACTTGTTCCTCGCTGAGGTTGTCGAGGTACTTGACGAGAGCTCGGAGACTATTCCCATGGGCAGCAATGATGACCCGTTTGCCCGATTTCACCGCCGGCGCGATTTTTTCGTGCCACAGGGGAAGAAAGCGGTCGACGGTATCCTTGAGGCATTCGGTGAGGGGAAGCTGATCCTCTGGGATATCCGCGTAGCGTGGATCGTGTCCAGGCCAGCGAGCGTCGGATTTTTCAAGCGCGGGTGGAGGAATATCGTAGCTGCGGCGCCAGACAAGAACTTGCTCGTCGCCGAATTTCGTAGCGGTCTCGGCTTTGTTGAGGCCTTGGAGAGCGCCATAGTGGCGTTCATTAAGGCGCCAGTCCTTTTCCATGGGAATCCAGAGTTGGTCGAGCTCGGTGAGAACTCCCCAGAGTGTATTGAGGGCACGTTTTAGGACAGAGACATAAGCGATGTCGAAGGCGAATCCTTCTTTTTTAAGGAGCTGGCCGGCGGCTGTGGCCTCCTCGCGACCCTTGTCACTCAGATCGACATCGTGCCATCCAGTGAAGCGGTTTTCCTTGTTCCACGTGCTTTCGCCGTGGCGGATGAGAACGAGTTTGTGCATGCAAAAGGCAAAGTAGCGGAGTTCCGGTGGAAATGACAAGCCTTGGGCCTTTACGACATGGGAGGGCGCTTGATTGCAGGAATGGCTCTGCTTGCCGGCTTGGCATTTTTGCATGCGAACCCCGAATATGTTTTGCGCCAGTATGAATTATTCGTCGAAACAATGCAGATTGCGAGAAAGCCCAAGCAGTCGCTTTTTGTGATATTCAAGGGATGTTCTGGGCATTTGGATTTCGTCCACCCGACTTGGCCATGAGTCTCCTGCGCATTGTTGCTGCCGGAATAACGCTCGGCGTGGCATGGCTGGGGGTACGCGCATTCCGTTGGTCCAATCACCACCCCTTCCTCGAGACCACTTAGCATTACCCTAGCGCCTTGGGTGCAGCATCGTATCTGTCGGCAAGCGCAAGCACCTCAGGCAAAGGCATCGGCTTCCCGTAGAAATAGCCCTGCGCACTGGAGCAATCGATGCTTTTAAGAAAATCGGCATGCGCCTGAGTCTCTACCCCTTCACAAAGC
The DNA here is from genome assembly GCA_937888355.1 of uncultured Spartobacteria bacterium. GTDB lineage: Bacteria > Verrucomicrobiota > Verrucomicrobiia > Chthoniobacterales > Terrimicrobiaceae > UBA967. The sequence goes on along the minus strand of CALAPX010000391.1, from coordinate 25,548 downwards.
GATTCATAGCCAAGCTCTGCACATAAATCGAGGATCGCCTTCAGCAGACGGGCCTCGCGCGATCTATTGTCTCCAACACCTTTCAAGAACCCACGATCAAGCTTCACAAGATCGATCGGGAGACCAGCCAAATAGCGAAGGTTACTGTGACCAGATCCGAAATCATCCACTGCAATTTGTACCCCCTCCCGGCGCAGAGTCCGGAGATTTTGCATAAGCACGCTACTCTCAAAAAGAATTGGATGTTCCACCATCTCCAAAGAAAACCCCTTGGGGTCAAACTCCGCTTGCTCGAACCGGGATAACCATTCCTTGGAAAGCCCATTTTGGGAAAGGAGTTTAGGATCGCAATTCATCGCCATCTTGAAACCCCCGGCCTTCAGCCGCTGCCTCAAAAACTTATCACTCCCGTATAAACGCATGATTTCCTCAAATACCCACTTGTCCAAAGTGGACTCGTAGCGGATACGCTCCACTGCGGGCATGAACCGTGCCGCCTCGATTGTCTGACCACTCGGGTCAAGCATCCGTAATAATGCCTCGCACCCGATCATGGTGGTTTTCCGTAAATCAACCAACGGCTGGAAGAGCAGGAAAAATCTTTTTTCGCTGTACGCCTGACGGACCAATAAGTTCAGGCGGCTGTTTTGCCTCTTCGTCTCGAAAAATGTATCTTTGTAAATATATGTCTTCTGTTGGAGCAAAACAGAGCGGCTTTGCGCATCGCTAACCGCCATTTCTGCGCGTTGAAGCACCTCAACAGGGTGCAACTGCGGGTCATCAATCGCCACGCACCCGATATCGAATGTCATTTGAATACCCTGCCCCTCGATTGTCACTGGATGTTCAAGGGCACCCTCGACGTCACGCATAAGGAAGGCGAGATTTTCGGGGCCCTCATGGCTCAAGAGGAGCATGAATTTGCTTCCGCCCACCCTTGCGACAAATGCCCGGCCTCCATTCAGCGCACTTAATCGCCGCGCGGCCTCCAGAATCAACTCATCCCCCGCATGCAGGCCAAAGTTGTCATTCACTAAATCCAGGCAGGCGAGGCGAATTTCAAAAATGTAAGCGCCTCCTTGCCCGCTCTGAAGGGTTTGAATCTCAGATGCGATTCTTGCGAGAAATAACGTTCTGTTCGCAAGCCCCGTCAATGCGTCATGCCTGCTAAGGTAGCGCAGCTCTTCCAAGCGCACCGCTTGCGCAGACATGATTGCGCAGGTCGAAACCAAATCATTAAAACGCTCCACATCGGCACCGGGAGCCTCTAGCAGAAAGCTGATCCGCATCAACTCCCGCCCTTGAAACACGAGCACAACCCCAGCGTAGCGGTAGCCTTGATTTTCCATCACCTCAAAGGTGTCTGGCTCCAATAGTCCACCCGTGACTTTACTCCACGCTTTCCTTCCCATCAGTGGGATCCCGCCGGGTAATTCGACCTCTTCCACGGCATACCCGTCACTAAGATAATCAACTTTTGCGCTTAGGAGACCCATTGAGGGCGAATGGATCCTAAGCACTTTCCCTAGCACGTCCTTCACAGCATCAAGGCATGCCCTTTGAAAATCCCGGTCATGCATGTTTCGGAATCCGGAATCGATCCCATTTAGAGGCAATGCTTCAGATAAGATTTCGATATGCTCAATCATGGAGATAACGCTTCGATTTTCACCCAATCGACCTGCATTGTTTGATAGCCATCCCAGTCCGGTTCTCCCGCCCATGGCATGTGACGAAAACCAAAAATCAAGGTCGCTGGTCGTTTTGGCACAAACTGTCGTGTGCTGGACTGCTCCACCCCATCAACCAGAAATCGTACCGAATCTGGCTTCCATTCGAGAGTGTACACATGGAACTTGCCGTCACGGTGCGATACCTTGATCCCTGCCGCGTTGCGTAAGGGGGATTTTTTAATGTTTCCGGGCCGCAGTGTATTTAGATCAGCTTCGGCCCATGTGTTAAATCGCGCATCTGTCCAATTCCCTCCTTGACCGGCAGGGCGCACCGTCCTGTCAGATGCGACAATCTCAATATCGATTTCGTCAAATGTTCCTTGCTCGTTATAGGTAAAAAACAGCCCAACCAGACCTGGAACAGCGGTGTTTTTCGCCCGTATGGAAAGTCGGCTCCCCGCTTCTACTGGTCCGATCGAGAGCGTTTGAAACGGACCCTTCCCCCGGCTCACGCCATTATCGAAAATCGCCCGTTCTGCTTTCAGATATGCATATCCGTCTCCCGGCACCATCTCGTCCCACGAGACAGGAAAATATAACTCCGTCACCCTGCTCCACTCCATCCCAACGGGAGCTTGAGGTTTTCCAGGCGAGTCGAACTCCTCAACGTATACACCCTCCCCAGAAACAGTCCCCCCAAAGGCAAGAATCGTGGAGAGAAGAAGCAATCCCATGAGAACATCGAAGAGTCATGCAGGGACGACACACGCCACACGGTTTTTTGGCACTGCATTACAGGCATCGACCACCAGCGGCACCACGTCCGCCAGTTCCTTGTAGTCAATTTCTCTGTGTGCCGTGCACACGATTGCTGCATCAAATGCGGCAAGGTTCCCGCGGTTCCATTCCAGTGTCCGAAGAGCATGCCAGGGTGTTCCTGGAGCATCGATTTCTGGAACATACGGATCATAATATCCGACTTCCGCCCCTTTTTGCCTCAGAAGATCCATGACTCGATACGATGGAGATTCGCGGTCGTCTGAAATCCCGGGCTTGTAGGCCACCCCGAGAACAAGAATCCTACTCCCCCGGAGCGACCGCTTTCGGGCATTCAGAGCCTCGAGCAGGTGGTTCACCGCATAGTATGGCATTGAGCGGTTGATCTGCCCGGCCAATTCGATGAATCGGGTGTCGAGGTTATATTCGCGCGCCTTCCATGTGAGGTAGAACGGATCGACTGGAATGCAGTGACCCCCGACCCCAACGCCGGGATAGAAAGGCATATAGCCAAAAGGCTTTGTCTTTGCTGCCTCGACTACTTCCCAGATATCGATGTCCATGGCCGAATAAATGCGCTTCAATTCGTTAATAAGGGCGATATTAACAAACCGAAAAATGTTCTCCGTGAGCTTTACCGCTTCGGCTGTTTCGCAACTGCTCACAGGAACAGGATGCTCCACAACACGCTCATACAGTTCTAGCGCGCGGGAAAGACACCCCTCCGTGTAGCCTCCGATGACTTTAGGCATCTTGTGCAGCACACTCCCGTTGTTTCCTGGATCTTCGCGTTCGGGTGAGAAGGCAAGATGGAAATCCTCGCCTGCCTTCAGTCCGGACATGCTCTCCAATACTTCACGCAAATCCTGACCAGTCGTTCCCGGGTAAGTGCTCGACTCTAGGCACACAAGCATCCCCTGCCGAAGCCATGGAGCAATTTCGCCCGCTGCGGACAAAACATACCCCAAGTCCGGTTCATTGTGACTGCGGATCGGCGTGGGAACACAAATGATGATCGCCTCGCTCTCGGCGAGATCGCATTTTTCCGCACTGAACCTCACGCGCCGATCCGATAGCGCTGTTGCTATTTTAGCGTTTCCCAAATGCGGCAGCGGCGACTTGCCAGATTGCAGTATTTCTACGCGCTCGGCATCCGAATCTACCCCAAGCGTGCGGCACCCTGCAGTCGCAAATCCAATGGCAAGCGGAATTCCCACATACCCAAGGCCGACCACTGCTACTTCATATTTAGCTCCTTCAGGCTTGGGCATCATGGCGTGGCTGTATTCGGGGAGAGGCGCTCCATATGCAGTCCCATGTCCGTGCGCCGCAGGATAAGGTATTGGAATGTTCCAAGCACACGGTTGATCAAGTGCCACTGGTGGAATCCAAGATTGTCCAGAAAGACCGCCGCGATCATTTTCCAGAAGTCCTGCCAGCTTGCCGCGCGGAGACGCCCGGTCTCTGAAAGCAGGATCGCCGACAGGGTCAGGCAGACTCCGGTGATATAAGCGGCATAGAGCATCAGCGCGATCTCCCAAGCCCCTGCGAGGCCCAAAATCAATGTTACGGGGATAAGCATATAAGCCAACAACTCAACAATTGCGGAGAAGGCTTCAAAAATCAGGAAGAACGGCATCCCAAATAGTCCGCTCATGCCGTAGCGGGGATTGAGCATCATTTTCCAATTCCGCAAAAGAGCTTGAAGGGTTCCTCTCTGCCAACGGTTCCTCTGGGAAGCATATTGCCGAAACTTTTCAGGCACCTCGGTGTAGCAAACGGCATCGGGCGTGAATTCAAGATGCTGGGTGCGGTCTCGGCGGCGGTCGTGGATATGCTTGTTTAGTCGAATTGTGAACTCAATGTCATCGGTGATAGCATTCGGCCAACTGCCCCCCACGGCCTCAAACACACTCTTCTTGATCAACAGCAACGCGCCGGAAATGCACAACATGCTCTGGAGGCGGCACAACCCAATGCGTGCCCATTGAAAGCTTCGGGCATACTCGATTTCCTGGCTCAACCCCAAGAGGCTCTTCGGCAGGCCCTGCCCAACGATCCTTCCACCCTTAAGTTGCAGACCATTTGATGGCCTCACCACACCCGCCGATGCGGCGAGCTTTGAATCCCTCAAAAATGGACGCGCCATGTGCAACAAGCCGTCGCTCTCAAGCACGCAATCGGCATCAATCACACAAAGAAGCGGATACTTGGATACGGCCACGGCGGCATTGATTGCATCCCCGCGGCGTCCGTTCTCCTTTGTGACCACAAGAAGATTCGGATGTTCCACAGACCCATAGGAGCCAAGCACCTCTCGGGTTGGAATGTGTTTTTGCCCCTGCTTTTCGACTCGGAACAACCGGAACGCCTCGACTAGTTCCGCCATTGTTTTGTCCGTTGAACCATCATCCACCACGATGACCTCATGTTTCGGGTAGTTTAGGGCCAAGGCATTTTGGACTGTTGCCACGGCAATGCTCTCCTCGTTGAAGATAGGAATGATGACAGATACCGGCATTGTGAGGTCAGAAGCCGCAATTCGCTCAAACTCGGCAAAAGTAATTCCTTTTTGGTATCGGCGCACTTGAAGGGCACCGATAATAATTAAGAATAAATACAATGCATGCAGGGCAATAAAGTAAGCCAGCACGAACCAGACACAGATTAAAACGAAAGTGATCATAAGGCGGAAGGAATAGAGTTTCTTTCTAGGAGGCGATGCTCCTGCAGGATTTGACGGCTCATATCGCGCGCATACCGGTCGGAGTGCGCGGACATACTTTTTTGTAACTCACGGAGGCCAGGTTCTCCCAATGCGTAAAGCGCTTGAGCGGCCGAGAACCTGACCCACCAAGAAGGATCTCCCAAAGCTCGGACTAGCAGGGGAATTCGCTCAGTGGCTTGCAAGCGTCCAAGTGCCTGCACTGAGACATTCCTCACCTCCCATGGAAGATCCTCTGCAAGTTCGGCAATTTCAGGAATAACAGAGGCGTCTCCGATCAGCCCAAGCGCCCTAACGCTGTTGAGCCTTATTGTGAATTCGCTGTTTTTAAGAAGCCTGACCAGAGCCGGCACCGCCTCACTCGCACGCAGTGAGCCCAAGGCACGGATCACGATTTTTATGCTAGTGGGCGTGTACTTCACACCCTTCTGATCAAGCATGGACAGAAGCGGATCGACCGCTCCATCGCCAAGAACCGTGACCACTTCTGCGGCGCGTCGTTCCGCCATTTCTCCGGGGGCATCCAGCGCGAGCACAATCGATTCAACGGCATCAACGCACCCCATAGCGACCAATGCTCTCGCGGCGGCTTCCCTCACGATAAGGATTCCATCACTCAACGCCGCCTTGAGCGGAGCGACTGAGGCCGTTCCTCCCACGTAGCCAAGACTCTCAGCGGCGCGGCGGCGGTTTTCCCAGTGCCTGCTCTCCAGCAAATCCAGTTGCTCTTCCTCGAATGGCAAGGCGGCGCACAGAATTCTAACACGCTTTCTTTCCTCCTCAGATAAAGAGTTTCCGATTTCCAAAAGAAGCTCCAGCCCCTCTTTAAGGTTTTCCTTAAGGACTTCCAGACTTTCTTCTTTCGTGATCTTTCCAGTGATGAAGCCCATCACAAATAGCTTTGCCTCCTTCCGGTAATCACTGCTAATGCGCTGCTTTCGATCGGTTCCCCATCGAATCGCAATGATGATCCCGAGTAATAGCAGGCTGATAAACGTGAGAGCGATGGCAGCCTGTATGACTATTTTGATAATGGTGGGGCTTAGAATTTCCATACGAGTCCGATGGTTGGGGTTAGTTGCTGGTACAGTTCAGCATTGTTATCTTCATTCAGCCGGTATACGTATTGTATTCCAGCAAAAGCATTTAAGTCGCGCGTGAGAGGTTGATTATAGAAGAGGGTGTAGATGTAGGCATTTGACAGGCTGGTTAGGTTTGTTCCGAACTCGATGTCCGGATCCGTGCCGTATGCAAACCCCAAGGTGAGCCGGCCCCCACCCGGCATATCTCCAATATTTAATGCAGCGGAGTAGTAGTTGTAATTTAGATCCCCGAATGCCCATCCGCGGACATAGCGTAGAGTTAAATAGCTCGCATCATTGAACCAATAGCTCAGCCCGGGCTTTATTTGGGAAATGTCCCCGCCGGTGAAATTAAGCTGATCATAATCGAACAACAGCCCGAGGCGGGGCATCGCTTGGTATTGGAATCCTCCACGGTAGATCTGATTTGGAGAGAAGTCCGCGTCCGGGCAAAGCGAAATTTCCCCGTGCACCTCGAGAATGCTCCACGGATACCATGAGGCCAAGGCGCTATATAAAATATCGGTTCCAGAGGGCGGTCGATTAAGAATATCAATGCCACCACCCATCACAAATGACTTTGTAGGCTGGTAATAGATATCAGCAGATTCCTCCTGCCAACTTTCCCTCCCCTTGTTGAATACGCTATAACTGAACATCGGCACAACGGTCCATCGGCGAAGATTGTCGGATTCCTCGATGATCCGGATATTTTCCTCTTCCATCTCTCCAATGGGCCCCTCCCCGACAGCGTTTAATCCCGTGGGTATCATGAGGGAAATCAACATTCCAATCGTCCATGCGGGCTTGAGGCTCATACCAGCACCTCCCTTGAATAGGCCTCAACTCTCTCACGCTCAATAAGATCATCGATTGTCTGCTCAAGTGTCCACTTTGGCTGGAATCCTGTCGTTGTCTTCAAACGTTCTACAACCGGTCTTCGCTGCCCAATTGTTCGGAATTTCTCACCATAGGCCTCCTCATAGGGAATAAACTCAACATCAGAGGAACTTCCGGCACGCTCGATAACCAACTCGGCCAAATCCAGGATCGAAATCTCACGGGCATTCCCGACATTTACCGGCCTACCGTCGTTTGCCTTATTGCCCGCAAGGAGTTCGAGCGCCTCTATGGTATCCCGCACATCACAAAACGAGCGAGTTTGTGATCCATCGCCAAAGACTGTGAGCGGCTCACCATCAAGCGCCTGCCTAACGAATCTGGGCAGAACAAATCCGTAATCACCCGCTTGCCTTGGGCCGACTGTATTGAAGAGCCTAGCCACGGCGACTGGCAGGCCGTATTCACGCTGGTAAGCGATCGCCTGGAGTTCATTTGTCAGCTTGCTCAGCGCATACCCTGTAAGCCCTCCCCCTTCAGGCGTGAACACGAGATCCAACCCCTCATCGAGTTCCTTTCCTTGAGTCTGCCCGTAAACTGATGAGCTTGATGCAATGAGAATCTCCGCTCTAGTCCCGGAGCGGACTACCTCCTCCAGAATCGCCTCGGTGCCACCAACATTCACACGCATCACTTCTACTGGCTCATCAAGAACACGAAACATGCCAACCACCGCAGCGAGATGGTAGATGCGATCGACTCCGGAGACTGCTCTCCCGAGCCCCGGCCAATCGAGCAGGTCAGCCACTTCGAAGCAGAAATCCTCTGCGTCAAAAAACGGCTCGATATTGGATCGCCTCCCCGTGCTGAGATCATCGACAGCGAGAACACTGTCACCATTGTTAAGATGCAGTCCTACCAGATGTGAGCCGATGAACCCTGCGCCGCCTGTGATTAAGACATTCATATAATAGGCCGCAAGATTGCCTCGCTGGAAATGCCTTCGCCATGGGGTGATCACCCATTGCGGGCCCGGGAGAAAAATCCTTTGGATGAACTATCGTCGCTCCCTCATGAAACAGATTCGTCAACGTCCGCTTCTCTTTATATTTCTGACACTACTTGCAGCACTGGCTCTACTGTTTGAGCTGCATATTAGAGCGGTTAAAAATACAACCAAAGATGAAGAGAACAGGTTGACTTCTTTTTTTCTCTCGGAGGAATTAAGGCGCTCGACTGAAGATCTTTACACAATGTCGAAGGCATTTATTACCACAGGAAACGCATCCTACAGAACCACCTTCGAGGAAATTCAAGCCATCCGCAATGGACTCCTGCCGCGGACTGCAAAATACCAATCAAATTATTGGGGGTTTCAACTCGATTTTAATCATAACAAGTCCATCTCCGGATCAAAAGCCTCTCTGCTCGAGCTTATGAAATCCAACGGATTCACCCCGATCGAATTGGGGCTGATGAATCAAGCGCAAACCATCTCAGATGAACTCACAACTATTGAGATTCAAGCAATGGATAAGGTTACCCTTGATCAGACAACTGAAGCGCGTCTGCAAGCCCATGAAATGTTAAGCTCTGACTCGTATTTAGGGTTGAAATCCAAATTTTATGAATTGCTCAGCGAAGCGCAACGAATGGCTGATTCTCGCTATTCATCGTCTATTCAATATGAGCAACGGACTGCTGAGATATTGCGTGCGGCATTTCTTCTTTTTTCTGCAATTGTAGTATGGGTCGGTTGGGCCAACTGGAGGATCGAACAGAAAAGAGCCGAAGCTCTGGAAACCCAATCAACTCAGGATCCGCTTACCGAGGTAGCAAATCGTTCTTTGCTCCAGTCACACTTGCAATCGGTGACTAGGAAAGCAACCAACGGACATTATGCGGTGATACTGGGAATGGTAGATTTGAACAATTTCAAGACGATCAATGACCGCCTTGGACATGGCCGCGGGGACGAAGTGCTTCGTATGGTTGGGGCGCGATTAAATGAACATTGCCGTGATGGAGATCTCGTCGCCCGTTATGGCGGAGATGAGTTTATGATTGTCTTGCTCACCCCTGCGGAAAATGAGGATTCAGCTATTTCTCGACTGCGCCAAATCGTTTTCAGTGCGTTCGAAATGCCTTTTACCGGTTCTTTCGGAAGCATTCATATCGGAGCATCGCTAGGCATCAGCATCTTTCCAAAACATGCGGGTTCGATCGAAGAACTTCTGCGCACAGCCGACGAGGCCATGTATGCGGCGAAGTCGGGCAACAATCATGTCCGGATGGCTGAGTATACAGGAGCCGCGCACTAGTCACCCTTTTAGAGGCCTTGTCTACTGTTTTGCTTTGGATATAGAGGACCCGCATGTTCATTCATTGGCTTTCCCTAGCCTGCTCGCTTGTTCTTCTCTATTTCGGCGCCGAAGGCCTGGTCCGCGGAAGTGCATCACTTGCACTTAGGCTTGGACTGACGCCCTTAGTCGTGGGCCTAACTGTGGTGGCGATGGGAACAAGCATGCCAGAGGTGATGGTAAGCGTTAAGGCGGCCCTTGCTGGCAGTGGTGACCTCGCTGTTGGAAATGTGGTTGGATCGAACATCTTCAATATTGGCGTCATTCTCGGCCTCAGCGCGCTACTTTCTCCGATGAAAGCCCAGTTCCAACTCCTCAAAATCGACGCTCCCATCATGGTGGCTGTGAGCTTGGGATTGGTTGCCTTGTTGTGGGGTGGACGGATTGGCCGTGTTGAGGGAGCATTCCTTATTGGCGGCTTGATTGTCTATGTCGCCGGAAACATTTGGATGGCACGCCGGACGGCCACCAAGGTGGTGGAAAAGGAATTCGCCGATGGAGTTCCTGCCCAGTCCGGCTCAGTTTTTCTGGATCTTCTTTTTATCCTCGGCGGGTTGGGCATTTTGGTTATCGGAGCGAGGTTGCTCACGGACAATTCGGTAGCGATAGCGCGATCTTTCGGCGTGAGTGAGGCGGTCATTGGCCTGACGATCGTCGCGGCCGGAACGAGTGTGCCCGAGTTGGCCGCATCGATAGTTGCGGCAATAAAAAAGGAGCCCGACATCGCGTTGGGAAATGTCATCGGCTCCAATATCTTCAACGTCATTGGGATTCTGGGCATTGCCTCACTAGTGGCACCACTGGCCGCTCCGGAAATCAGCCGCTTTGATCTCTGGGCAATGGTGGCGATTGCAGCGGCGCTGGTGCCAATGTTATGGACCGGACTGCGCATTTCGCGTGCCGAGGGAGCGGTTCTCTTCTCTGCTTATTTTGCCTATGTTTATTTCCTGCTATTGAATTGAGCTTTGCGGTCTTCTCTGGCTGATCGGCTACTCCAAGTTGGCAACGCGCCGAGTGTTTCTCTACCTTAGCATATATTCTTCTAGTGGCAGATTAACTGTAGCAGCCAAAGGCGCTACGCCTCCTGTGTTTTAACTCATTTGGATTCCCATTTTAATGGGGCCAGAAGACACGTTACCGCACGAAATGTTAATCCTCCGCCCGGTTTAGATCATGGCGAGAATGCCGTTGAACGTCTTACTCGGCCGCATGGCAGCCGACACCTTGGCATCATCTGGCTTGTAATATCCGCCGATATCGACAGGCTTGCCTTGAACGGCGACGAATTCTTCCACGATCTGCTGTTCGTTTTGCGCAAGCTCCTTAGCGATGGGAGTGAAGATTTTTTTCAACTCCAAGTCCTTGTCCTGAGCGGCAAGCGCTTGGGCCCAGTAAAGAGCGAGGTAAAAATGGCTGCCTCGATTGTCGAGGCCGCCGACCTTGCGCGATGGAGAACGGTCGTGTTCGAGGAGTTGGCCAGTGGCACTGTCTAATGTGTCGGCTAGAATTTTAGCTCTCGGGTGGGACTGCGTGTCTGCCAGATGCTCGAATGATGCCGCGAGGGCAAAGAATTCGCCGAGCGAGTCCCAGCGGAGGTAGTTCTCCTCGAGAAATTGCTGCACATGTTTTGGCGCGGATCCGCCGGCGCCGGTTTCAAATAAACCGCCGCCGTTCATCAGCGGAACGATCGAGAGCATTTTCGCGCTGGTGCCGACTTCGAGGATCGGGAAGAGGTCCGTGAGGTAATCACGAAGAACATTGCCGGTGACTGAGATCGTATCCTGGCCTTTCGCGAGGCGTTTGACGCTAAAGCGGCAGGCCTCGGCAGGAGGGAGGATTTGGATGTCGAGGTCGGCGGTGTCGTAGTCCTTGAGGTAGGTTCCGACCTTCGCGATGAGTTGGGCGTCGTGGGCACGCTTGGCATCCAGCCAGAAAATGGCGGGATCGCCGGTGGCGCGGGCGCGGCGGACGGCGAGTTTCACCCAGTCCTGGACGGAGGCGTCTTTAGTCTGGCAAGCGCGCCAGATATCGCCCGTTTCGACTTGGTGCTCGAGGAGCGTTTTGCCCTCGGCATCCACGATCCGGACGGTGCCATCGGCGGGAACTTGGAAGGTTTTATTGTGCGAACCGTATTCCTCGGCGGCTTTGGCCATGAGACCGACATTGGGCACGGAGCCCATGGTCTTGGGATCAAGCGCGCCATTTTCGCGGCAAAAATCAATCACTGCCTGATAAACCGACGCGTAGCAACTGTCGGGAATCACCGCGAGGGTGTCCTGTGCCTTGCCCTCGGCATTCCACATCTTTCCGCCGTCGCGGATCATGGGGGGCATCGAGGCGTCGATGATCACATCGCTCGGCACATGGAGGTTTGTGATGCCTTTGTCGGAATTCACCATCGCGAGGGCGGGGCACGCGGCGAGGGTGGCTTGGAGATCGGTTTCGATCGCGGCTTTTTCGGCGGCGGGGAGTTTTTCGATCTTGGCCAAGAGGTCGCCGAGGCCGTTGTTGAAATCCACGCCCAGCTTGTTGATCGCGGTAGCGTGGCGTGTCACAAAGTCGCCGAGGAAAACCTTCACAGCGTGACCGAAAAGAATGGGGTCTGAGACCTTCATCATCGTCGCTTTGAGGTGGAGAGAGAAAAGAACGCCCGCCTCCTGAGCAGCGTCGATTTGCTTGGCGAGAAAGGCCTGAAGCGCTTTGCAGGACATGAAAGTTGCGTCCAAAACCTCGCCAGCCTGTAATTTAAGATCGTCTTTCCAAATCGCCGCGGCGCTAGCGGCGGCGGGAAGGAATTCAATGCGGGCGGTCGTCGCGGCGGGCAGGGTGGTGGATTTTTCGTTCGAGAAAAAGTCGTCGTGTCCCATGGTGGCGACGCGGGTCTTCGAGTCCTTCGACCATGGAGCCATTTTGTGCGGGTGCTTGCGGGCGTAGTCCTTCACGGCCTTTGGCGCGCGGCGGTCGGAGTTTCCTTCGCGCAGGACGGGGTTCACGGCGCTACCTTTGACCTTGTCGTAGCGGGATTTTGCGTCCTTCTCGGCGTCATTTGCCGGAGCCTCGGGATAGTCGGGAACGGCAAATCCCCGCCCCTGCAACTCGGCGATGGCCGCCTTCAATTGCGGGATCGAGGCGCTGATGTTCGGGAGTTTGATGATGTTCGCCTCAGGCGTGAGCGTGAGCGCGCCGAGTTCGGCAAGGGCATCGGAAGTTTTCTGATTTTCCGGCAACCGATCAACAAATACTGCGAGGATACGACCGGCAAGCGAGATGTCTCGCAGATCCACGGCAATTCCAGCGTGTTTTGAGAAGGTCTGAATGATTGGCAACAACGAGTAAGTTGCCAGCAACGGCGCTTCGTCGGTTTTTGTATAGAGAATAGTGGATGGAGCGGACATGATTTGAAAAACTGTGTTTTTAAAAGCTTTCCAGCCGATGGTCAAAGGAAACGGCAATGTCGGTGAACCACCGACATGAAACTGCCGCGGGTGGTGCGCCCCCCGGGACTCGAACCCGGAACCAATTGATTAAGAGTCAACTGCTCTACCATTGAGCTAGGGACGCAATCGCAGCGTGCAAAGTGATACAATGGTTGGCGAAAATTTCCACCCCTTTTTGATGGGTTTGGATCATCGCTTTGTCGCAAGCGCTGCATCGATCGCCTGGTTGAGAGGATGGGATCCATCGCCACCGAGATGCTGATCCGTCTCTTCAAGACGGCGGATGAGATCAATGACCCTCTCCCGTGGGTAGGTGCCGCCAGCGGCGGCACAGAAATGAGTGCGGCATCCGAAAGGACGGGCGTTATAGATAAGACACCCCGATGTGACTGGATCGAGGAGGGGGCACGCCCCATCTGAACGTGTAGGCAGCGTCTTGCGCCCGCTGGCCCTAAGGGCCTTCGCTGCAACGAGCGCTTCGCCGCGAGTAAGTTGGGGGATTTTCCCCGTGCGATGGAATTGACAGCACGTAGTGCGTCGGATGCAGTCACGCGCCAGAGGGCGCTCTTCTAGTTCACGATAGATGTCTTGAACGTCGGCGATAGCGGACTTCTGGGCTGCCGCAGCGGGATCGGGTGCAGGCATGGCTTCTTCAGGGCGACATCGCCCGGGTTGTGGAATTGCACCAGGGGCCTGTGAACAGTCGACGCGTTTCGGCAAGCGGAGCGTCATCAATAAAATATGCGATCGCTGCTCGTCCAATCGCATAGGTGCCCGCGCCGGCGACAACGCCAGAGACTGCGTTTCCCCAGAAGGGCACAATGCGCACTGCAATCCGGGCGGCTTCACGAAAGGCAAGCCCGGCGGCGGCGCCGAGACCTAGAGAAGTAAGAAATTCGGCGATAAGTTTCAGACCTACATTGCGGCCGGTAGTATAGATGATCAGGCCGATCATTAGGCTCTGAAGCGAGAGAAGAAATGGCAAATCGGCAAATGGAATAGGTTGCAGTGCGATGATCGCGCACATTGCACTAAAGGATCGCAGCAACCGCGAAGCTATATAGGCTTGCGCCCTTCGAGCCTTGGTGAATTGCGCAAATTCAATCTGGGCTTGAAGCGGCAGCGCCGCGCAGAGGGATTCAGCGGTGGCTGGATTTCCGGGCTCAAGAACAACCGGAGCGGATGTCGCAACCAGGGGCTCATAGGAGAGAAGGTCTTCAAGGCGCTGTCGGTAGTCAGGATTCGAGCAAAGACCCAAGACCAAAGTTCCGCCAACTGTGGCTCGGCGCATGGATTCCTTCCAATCTTCAGGAAGAGGCTCGGCATCCTGAACAATAAGAAAGAGGTCTGGAATGCGGTGAGACAATCCGATTTCCAAGGGCGATTCCAGAGCACTTGCACGTGCATCGAGAATCGAAATTATATTCCCTTCCAGGGAGGTGTAATCGCGCCAACCCTGCAGCAATTCTCCGGCGCGAACTGGCCTTACGCCCATGGCCGCAAAGAGCTCAGGGACACTAGCGATACTACCACCCACCAACCCGATATGTGCCACACGGCGATCAAGGAATAGATCCCTGATAGGCTGAAGTTCCTTAAGTAACGGCTTCTGTAAACCTCCTGGAAGCTTGTCCAAGATTCCAACGAAGCGGTCGTATAGCCGAGCCAGTGATTTCGCGGAGCCTTTTGTCACAGATCCTTCAGGATGGTTGAAACATGGGCGGATGGCGGGATCTTGCGGTGGATTGCTTTAATATTTCCATCGGGACCGATGACAAATGTCGCCCGCTCTGTCCCCATGTATTTTTTCCCATACATGCTTTTTTCCACCCAGACTCCGTAAGCGTTGACAATGGCTTTGGGCTCGTCACTGAAGAGCGGAAAGGGCAGGTGATACTTCGAAAGGAACTTAGCATGGCTTGGGGGCGAATCGATGCTCACGCCGTAAATCACCGCCCCCTTGGCAATGATCGTGTTGTAATTTTCACGCAGATCGCAAGCTTGGGTCGTGCATCCGGGGGTGTCATCCTTCGGATAAAAGTACAACACAACCGTCTTGCCATACAGACTGGAAAGGGAAATGGACTCACCCTCTCCGTGGCATCCACCCACGGCTATGGCGGTGAAATCAGGCGCCGGAGCGCCGGGATGGAGTTTATCTAACATAGAGGTTCCATGCTGCGTGATTTTCACATGATAGACAACGCCGATCGCTTCCTGCTGGCTCCTTGCTCGTGGAGGCCTGAAAGGTGTTAACCCATCTTGAAAAAAACCCGAAAATCCCCTTGCCAAGATTTTGCGATCTCCTAGAGTGCCCGTCCCGCAATTCAAGCGGAACTCAAAAACCAAATAGCTCTTTATCAATTATGGCAGCACCCAATGGTCAAAAAATCCGAATCCGTCTTAAGGCGTTCGACTATCGAATCCTTGACGCTTCTGCTTCGGAAATCGTCGAAACCGCCAAGCGCACCGGATCGAAAGTAGCAGGCCCGATCCCACTCCCTACCCGCATTGAGCGTTTCACCGTCAACCGCTCTCCTCACGTTGACAAAAAATCAATGGAACAGTTTGAGATTCGCACCCACAAGCGCCTCCTCGACATCGTGGAGCCCACTGCCAAAACGGTTGATGAGCTTCGCAAGCTGAATCTCCCTGCCGGAGTAGACATCACAATCAAAATCTAACAGCCATGAGCAGCATCGGACTTCTCGGAAAAAAACTCGGCATGACCCGCATCTATGATGAAAAGGGTCGTGTCACACCCGCAACAATCATTGAAGCTGGCGGCAATCGGATTCTTCAGGTCAAGTCGCAGGACAAGGATGGCTATTCGGCCGTGCAAGTCGGCTACGGCGAGCAAAAACCCCAACGCGTGGGCAAAGCTCTAACCGGCCACTTTGCTAAATCTTCCTCTACTCCTAAGCGCTTCATAAAAGAGTTCCGTCTCAAGGACGGCGAATCTGCCCCTGAACCCACAGATCTTCCTGTAACGCATTTTGAAGCGGGTCAATTTGTCGATGTAATTGGCCAATCTAAGGGCAAGGGTTTCCAAGGCACAATCAAGCGGCACGGGTTTGCCGGCCAGCCAGCCAGTCACGGTTCGACAATGCATCGCCGCAACGGCGCAATCGGCAACCGCTCGACTCCTGGCCGTGTCTGGAAAAACATGGGTATGCCTGGCCACATGGGCGATGACCGCATCACTGTTCAAAATCTGCGTATCCTTCAAGTGCGCGGTGAAGAGGGCGTGATTGTTATCGCGGGCGCAGTTCCTGGAGCAAATGGCTCGTTCGTTGTCGTGCGCCCATCTAAGAAAAAGTCTGCTCAATAAAAGTTTCCCGGCTTGCCTGGGAGTTTTTCATAGCTAAAAAGCCTGCGGATTATTCCGCAGGCTTTTTTTATGTTAAATCTTTTACAGGCTTCACTGATGGCCTGTTGAGAGGCCGCCGGATCGTTTAACTTGAAACGCATTGCAGGCCGATGAGAAAAGACCGCCGTGCAAGTTTAGCTCGCCATGCTTTAACGAGCAAAAACTTGTGAAATAAACATAAGCCTTTGTGGCTTTCCCAATCAGGGGCGCGTCATTTTTTCCGCCACAACCCACTGGTCAAATTGATCGGCTGTCAGGTGGTTGAGAGACACGGCGGACTCCTTGAGGCTGGTATTTTCCTTGTGTGCTTTCTTGGCGATTTGAGCTGCTTTGTCGTAGCCGATGTGGGGGTTAAGCGCAGTAACGAGCATGAGGGAGTTTTTCACGTAGCCTTCTATGACAGGCAGGTTCGGCTCAATGCCGATGGCACAATGATCGTTGAAAGAGCGGCATCCCTCCGAGAGTAGGCGGACGGAGTGGAGGAAGTTATGAACGATGACAGGCTTGAACACGTTCAGCTCGAAGTTGCCCTGTGAGGCGGCGAACCCAATAGTCGCATCATTGCCCATAACCTGTACTGCAATCATCGTAAGGGCTTCCGACTGGGTCGGGTTAACTTTGCCGGGCATAATCGATGAGCCAGGCTCGTTTTCTGGAATGATCAATTCACCCAGACCGCAACGTGGACCGCTTGCAAGCCAACGGATATCGTTGGCTATTTTCATGAACACGCAGGCGAGCGATTTCACCGCCCCACTGGCAATAACAAATTCATTATGCCCTGAGAGTGCCGCGAACTTGTTGGGGGCTGACTCGAACGGAAGTCCTGTGAGCTTCGCGATATGCCCAGCGGCGCGGTCACCGAATTCGGGATGGGCATTGAGGCCTGTGCCGACAGCTGTCCCGCCGATAGCAAGTTGGTAGAGGCCCCCAAGAGACAGTTCGATATCGCGGAGGGCATTGTCGAGAAGCGTCACATAGCCGGAGAATTCCTGCCCAAGCGTCAGCGGGGTGGCGTCCTGAAGGTGTGTGCGCCCTATTTTGACAATCCCAGCGAAAGCCTGCGCTTTGGCGTTCAGCGTGTCCCTGAGTCTCTTCACGGAAGGAATAAGATTCTCAACAACAACCATGGCTGCGGCGATAGACATGGCGGTGGGAAACGTATCGTTTGAGGACTGGGACATGTTCACGTCGTCATTCGGATGCACGGGCTTCTTCGAGCCTATTTCCCCTCCGGCGATTTCGATAGCGCGGTTCGAAATGACCTCGTTCGCATTCATATTGCTCTGCGTGCCTGAGCCCGTCTGCCAGATACGGAGAGGAAAGTGGGGGTCAAGTTTCCCATCGATGACCTCTTCCGCAGCCTTCGCAATCAGATCCCTTTTTTCCAACGAGAGTTTGCCGAGATCGGCATTCGCAAGAGCGCAGGATTTTTTCAGGATGCCGAGGGCCTTCACCATCTCGGGAGGAAGGATGTCCTCGCCGATGTCAAAGTGAATCAGCGAGCGGGCGGTCTGTGCCCCCCAATAGACATTGTGAGGGACGGAAATTTCCCCCATCGAGTCAGATTCTAGGCGGTGGGTAGCGGGATTGTGTATTTCGACAGTGGTCATGGTAAGTTAAGATTAAATTGCTGCACCTTATGGGGTGGCTGGCTCGTGCTCAGAGGTGTTGAATGACGTCCGACATTTCAAACCGGACTTTGGGGCTGGAAGCGTACTTGTCATCTGCCGAGCGATAGCCGGCCGCGCATGCCACCACAGTGTGGAATCCCTTGGCTGTGAGGTCGAGGATTGAGTCGTATTCGAGCGGTGCAATGCCTTCGAGCGGGCAGGTGTCTACTCCCACTATTGCCGCTGCTGTCATGAAATTGCCCAAGGCGATATAAACTTGCCGGGATGCCCACTCCTTGGACCAAGCAGAACGCGGGCCGGTGATTACGTCCTTAAGCATCATGTCGCGATAAAAGGCGAGCGAATCAAGTCCAACGCCACGCACTTCAGCAATGCGATCGAGGTATTTATCCATGAATGGCACATCGATTTTATCGGGGATGGCAAACACAACGAGATGCGAGGCGTCTGTGATCTGAGGTTGATTCCACGAGTGTGGGCGCAGGCGTGCGCGAAGTTCGGGGGTTTTTATCACAAAAAAAAGCCATGGCTGGAGCCCATAGGAAGAGGGCGTTAAAACCAAGGCTTCCTCCAGCACTTGCCAAGTTGCTTCGTCTATTTTCTTTGAGGGATCGAATTGTTTGGTGGCATAGCGCCAATTCAAGGCGTCCAATAGATGAGAAGGCGGGATTGGGTTCATGGGCGGCGATGGGAATACCGATACCGAAATGCATCAAGTTTTTTCGCATCCAAGCGCCTCATCGGAGCAACCCTTGGCCGGCGTAATAGTCGCGGGCAGACTCAATGGCGTCGGAAAGATCCAGGCGGCAACTCCAGCCGGTAGCCTTTCGGAAAGCCGTGCTATCAACAACCCAGCGGTCTGGCCAGATATCGCGGATACGATCACGGGTAAGACTCGGCGCCGCGTCACGCAGCGCAGGGATCGAGTCAACGAGCATGGAACACAATTTTACAACAATCTGGGGCAGAGGGATGGTGACTCCACGGCTGCGAATACTTTTTGCGACAGTGTTGATCAATTCCCAATCTGTGATCGTTCTCTCTGAGGAAATGTATAGAGGACGAATGGACGATGTTCCCCATGCAGCATCGATCCCGGACACAAGGTCATCCACGGCAATAAAACTATATTCCTTGGGCCGTAGCCCGGGCTTTATCCGAAGAATGCCCGCTGCCATTTTAAACAATGGCAAGGTTGCGGTATCGCGCGCTCCTAGCACCATGGGAGGCCTGATAATCTTTATATTGTGTCCTGAAAAACGATCCCGTAAGCGCTCTTCAAACGCCAACTTTGATCGACCGTACCAAGTTAATGGATTGTCGGGATGCTCTTCCGTGCGAGCTACAGCATTTTTGGGAGTAGGCCCTCCAGCAGCTTGTGACGAAAGAACTACCGTTTCACATCCAGGCGGAAGAGCCTCCAGAATCTGCGTGCTCCACTTGACATTGGTCTCGAAATACTCGTTCCGGTTTCGTGCAAAGAGGACTCCCGCGCACAAGATGGCACGATCAACAGGGAGTTGCGGCCACTTTAAGGGATCTACCGGGAGCGGCTCTATCAGCGACTCATCAAGGCCTTCTTGCCGTAATTGCCCATATAATTTTGGCAGATCGCGCACTGGAACATGGATACGCGTGCCGCGAGAAACTTCTTTTAAAAGAAGGTTTCGGCCGACAAACCCAGTCGCCCCAGTCAGCAGTAGTCGCGTCATTGTGCCGATGCCCTGACGCCTGAGCGCGAATTAAGGCGTCTTTTCAGATGGGGCTGCCGGAGGGGCCTCTTGCCGCTGGATGTTGAATTTTTGCACAACGGCTTGGGCATCAGCATCCGATTCCGACAACTCCAGCAAGTCTGCCAACAGGTTCGTGTATTGACTTTGGACTTGTTGAGATTGTTGGACATTGACCTCACGTTGCTTGATGAGATCAGCGAAGCGCGTTTCTGACTCAGTCAACGCTTCAATTTGACGCTCGAGATTATTCGCCTGCCATTTCATGTTCGCGGCGGCTTGACTGAGATTGCTAATCTGCGCAAATAAAAAGAGGCAGAATGCCAATCCAAACAACATCAATACGAGATCTTTGCGATCTTTGACCGGCTCAGGTGTACCGCTGGGTAGCTCATTAAAGTCTTCCATGATTATTGACCTCCAGGCTGTTGAGTTGGTTTCGCAGAAGCAGGTGGAACGGGAGCTGACTGTTTCGCAGGCTCAGCAGGATTTAGTTTGGCCTCAATGCCATACTTTAGTAGCAACTGCCCAATTTTTTTGTTATTTTTCTCTATTTGGAGTGCGGCCAAATCACGGATCATCGCAGGACCAACTTGTTGTGAAAGCTGAGTTCCTGCATCGATTTGTTGTTGCTGAGCTTGAAGTTGCTGCTGTTGAGCTTGAATCGCTAGCTGGCGGGCTTGGATATCATCCTGCTTTTTTTGTAGGGTTCTCTGAAGGCCTTGGTTTCCGAAACTGCTTCCAAGAAACCATAAGCCCAACAACACAGAGAGTCCCGCACTGCTGATGGAAAAGAGTTGTAGCAACATGAATTGTAGGGGTGTTAAAAGTCCACTAAAGGTCTAGGGGATTACTCCGTCAAGCTTCAACTACCAGTTCAGGATATTCATGAGGATTCTCGAACTTCCCGCTTGCAGTGAATTCAAAAACCCTTAGCCTATGTCGTCCCGCTCGGGTGGTGAAATGGCAGACACGTGCGTTTGAGGGGCGCATGCCGCAAGGCATGGGGGTTCGAGTCCCCCCCCGAGCAGATTTTCCCCTTCAAGTTTTCTTCACTTCCTTTCGATTGGAAATCGCGATGTCTTTCCGTCCTGAAACCAAAAGCGGCGGGGGACATGTTGCCCACCCGCCGCCTCAAGGTGTTTAGACCATCAGGCCTAGGTTTCCTCTTAGATTGCCTTGTCGCCGGTTTCGTCTGTGCGGATACGGATCGCCTCTTCGACAGAGGAGACAAAGACTTTGCCATCGCCGATCTTGCCCGTCTTGGCGGACTTGACGATTGCTGAAAGCGCGCTCTCGAGAGAAGAGCTCGCAACAACAACCTCGATCTTGATTTTTGGAAGGAAGTCCACTGTGTATTCGCTGCCGCGGTAGATTTCGGTGTGCCCCTTTTGGCGGCCGAATCCTTTGACCTCGCTGACGGTCATGCCTTCGATGCCGAGATCAGCCAGGGCTTCTTTAACCTCTTCAAGTTTGAAGGGCTTGATGATTGCTTCGATTTTTTTCATGCGATTTGTAATTGGTGATTTGGTTTTCCATCGGCCTTGAACCGAGTTGCGATCCAAGGCCTGACTGGGATTTGAGTATTATTTATTTGGCACGAAGTTCGGGTAGGCCTCTTGGCCGTGCTCGCTGATATCGAGACCCTCTTCTTCCTCCTCGGCACTGACGCGGAGGCCGAAGATGGCTTTGATAGCCCCGAAGATGACGAGCGACACGATAAAGGCGAACCCGCAAACGGACAGCGTTCCGATAAGTTGAGTCATAAAGCTCAGCTCAGCGTTACCGCCATTGAGGAATCCGATGCCAACGGCAATAGTTCCCCAAATTCCGCATACACCGTGTACAGAAATCGCGCCAACAGGGTCATCGATTTTGATTTTGTCAAAAAACAGAATCGAGAAAACCACAAGGACGCCTGAGATAAGACCAATGATCAGAGCCCCAAGAATCGTTACCGAGTCAGCCCCAGCGGTGATGCCAACGAGACCAGCCAAAATACCATTGAGTGACATCGAGAGGTCAGGTTTTTTGAGCAGTAGCCAAGCGGTGAAGATTGTCGCGATCCCTCCGGCAGCCGCAGCAACTGCCGTCGTAACAAAGACGAAAGAAACAGCTTCAGGATTGGCGCTCAGGACTGACCCGCCATTGAAGCCAAACCAACCAAAGAACAGAAGAAACACACCTGCGGTCGCCAGAGGCATGCTGTGGCCCAAAATTGGTTTGATTCTTCCATTGGCAAGGTATTTGCCGGCACGAGGTCCAAGAACAATTACTGCAGCCAGAGCGGCGAAGCCTCCAAATCCGTGCACGAGCGAGGATCCTGCAAAGTCATAAAAGCCCATATTGTCTAGCCAGCCGCCGCCCCACTTCCAGGAACCTGTGATGGGATAGATGAAAGCCACAAGGAGCGTGACACCGAGCATGAATGAAGAAAGTTTAATGCGCTCGGCAACTGCCCCGGATACGATCGTCGCAGCGGTTGCGGCGAACATGGCTTGGAAAATGAAATCCGTGTAGCCAGTCATGCAAAGGCTTGTTCCGCCGTAGGAGAAGTCGGTGCTTCCATACGCTTCCATGGTGACTGGAGAGCCAAATGCAAAAAAACCGTTGAAATCCCCTGGGTACATCGCGTTGAAGCCGTAAATAAGATACGCAAGAATGCCCATGCAGATGATGAACACATTTTTGAACAGAATATTTGTTGTGTTCTTCGATTGAGTGAGTCCGGTTTCAAGCGTGGCGAAACCGAGGTGCATCATAAAGACCAACGCTGCGGCGATAAGAATCCAGAGATTGCTAATCGTGAAGAAATCGAACGTCGTTCCGTATTTCCTCGCCATTTTAAGGTAGTCTTCATCTGGCTCGGCTGGCCCTGCAGGCTTCTCGGCGGCCGGCGCGACTTCCGCGACGACGACAGCAGTGGTCTCGACTACAGTGGTTGATGACTCCTGGGCTTGCGCCAGAGTCCCATTAAACAGACCACCTGCAAACAATGCGATTGCGGCGATCCCCGACAGGATGGATGTGTGTTTTTTCATTGAGTTTGTTTTTTTGCCCGGCTGTGGCCGGTTGCGAACGGCTTTAAGCAATCGCCATGCCAAGCCGTTTTACCTTCTGAAACACACCAACGTGGCCCTGCGGAAAATTGAACAATAGCCACCGGACTGCATTTTTTTGATCACATCACGATCCGATGCGTGTGTCGCGAAAGCGCGAAAAGCCACGGCATGGCATCCTACGGATCTCCATGGTTGCAATCCGAAGATCTAGCAGCAAACCTGATTCACCCGCAGTGGGCTTCAAGCCGCTTGGGTGCCGACGCTATGGAACGTGGCATCGGCAGGCAGGATGACACGGTTGCAAAAGTCGCCGAACCCTTCACCATCAAGACGCTCAAGGGAATAGCGCTTGAAGACTGGGCGAAGCATCTCGACCGCGTTTTCGATCGTGGTGCTGGGGGAGAAGAGTCTGTTCAAGCGTGTGCCGTCGTAGCGGGCTCCAAGATAGAGTGCATATTTGTTCGGCGCCTTGCCGACAAACCCAATCTCACCGAGATAGGGACGTGCGCATCCGTTTGGACACCCGGTGATGCGAATGCTGATGGCATCGTGACGGAGTCCGTTTTCATCAAGGACGGCTTCAAATTTTTCCAACACATCAGGCAGGGCGCGCTCACTCTCTGCCAGTGCGAGCCCGCACGTGGGAAGAGCGACACAGGAGAGGGCGTTGAGGCGTAGTCCTGAACGTTCGTTTTCCTTATCGAGGCCATGCTTGGAGAGGATCTCCTCAATCCGGGGCTTCATTTCTGGGGTAACACCGGAAATGGTGAGGTTCTGAGATGGCGTGAGGCGGAAGTCGCCAGTGTGGAATGCCGCGATCTCACGCAGGGCGGTTTTCATGAGCCAGCCCTCTTTGTCAATGATGCGGCCACTCAGGATGTGGAGGCCGAAGAACCAGCTCCCGTCGGCACAAGCGTGCCAACCGAAGGGGTCTTGGATTGTCGTAAATGTCACTGGGCGCGCGGACGCAAAGGTTATGCCAGAGCGTTTCTCAACCTCAGCCTTGAACCATTCAATACCCCGGTCTTGGATCGTGTATTTGAGTCGAGCATGCTTGCGGTTTGTACGGTCGCCAAAGTCGCGCTGGGTGGTGAGGACGGCCTCGCCAATTTTGTTCACTTGATCGGGAGCGATGAATCCGAGGGTGTCAGCCAATCGCGGAAAGGTCTCTGCATTTCCATGGCTCATGCCAAGCCCGCCACCGACGGTGACATTGTACCCAATCAATTTGCCGTTCTCGACGATGGCGATGTATCCTAGGTCTTGGGAAAAGATGTCCACATCGTTTGAAGGGGGCAGCACAAAGCCGGTCTTGAATTTGCGCGGGAGATAGGTGTCTCCATACATTGGCTCGGTTTCGGGTTCGCCGCCGGCGACAAGCTCCTCATCGAGATAGATTTCATGGTAGGCTCGTGTCTTCGGGAGTGCGAACTCGCTCCATGCCTTGGCGTGTTCGTAGACTTGGCTTGCCGCCTCGCTGCGCTCCGGATTGGGAGGAGCCATGACGTTGCGGTTTACATCGCCGCAGGCTGCGATGGAATCGAGAAGAACCTGGTGCATGCCCTTAACCAGTGGCTTAACATTTCCCTTGAGGACACCATGGAACTGAAAGGTCTGGCGCGTTGTCAGGCGGAGCGATGGCGAAGAGACATCACCAGCCAACTTGTCCAGCACGAGCCATTGGTGTGGCGTCGCTGTGCCTCCAGGCAGACGTACGCGAAGCATAAACGAAAACGCTTTTTCCTTGCCCGCCTTTTTCAGCGCCAATCGCAGATCACGGTCATCCTGGAGATATAATCCATGGAATTTGGTCAGTTGGCCGGTCCCCTCGGTGATTGCCCCAGTTGAAGAGTCAGCAAGCTCTTTGGCGATCTGGCCGCGCAAATGATGGGATCCAGCTTTGAGAGGCTCGTTTGCACTGAGTGGTTTGGGTTCCTGTGTGGCTGTGCTCATGGATTGAAGGCGTGTAATGTTCTAAATGATTTCGCAAGGCGCAATGCCTTTCTTGGATCAGGCGCCCCCTGCAAAGCGCAACGATGGGTACACCCCACCCTTTTGTATGCTTGAAAAGCAGCGGGCTTGTTTACATCAAGATTTAATCAGAATCATCATCATGACAAAATCAATAGATGATGTTGAATGAAGTTACTGCTCAGTCACTCGGTCCTTGGACGCTCTACCATGTCGAATCCATCGGCTCCACAAACACAGCGTGTCGAGATTTGCCATCTTGGAGTGCTTTGCGTGCGGACACCCAAACACAAGGTCGCGGGCGTCTTGGGCGTGCGTATGCATGCTCTCCCGGCGGGCTTTGGATCTCCGCAGTCCTCCCTGCTGATGGATCACCTCGGAGTCGTGAGGGGTTTTCACTTCAAGTTGGGGCGGCCTTGCTTGAATGCCTCCGTACTCTTGGAGCAACAGGGGTCCGTCTGCGCTGGCCCAATGACCTGCTTCTCGGCTCAAAAAAGACCGCCGGACTTCTTATTGAACAACCAGCTTCAGGCAAACTGATCGTGGGATTCGGGTTGAATGTTCACAACACCCCTTGGGAGCAAACGCCAGAACTGGCTGGAATTGCTACGCGCCTGGCGGACTGGATTTCACCTCCTCCGATGGATGAGTTAGCGGGTTTGGTCTTGAGTGCCATTGCGAGAGCTTATCATCGCATGCTTGAGGGAGGCATGGGTGCGGCAATCAAGGAATTGAATCGTCATTGGGCCAATCCCCAATCTGTTGAGTTGCAGCTAACCGATGGACGTATGATTTGCGGGGCCTTTGTCGGCCTTGATCCCCTGGGCAATCTGCGAATCCTTGAGCAGAGTGGCTCTGAAATTGTCATCGCTCATCCTCTCGTGGAG
>CALAPX010000390.1 GCA_937888355.1 uncultured Spartobacteria bacterium | reverse complement strand
TCTCTGTTATCAGTAGGGACGCGAGCGCTCGCGACGCCACTTCGAGTATTTTCAAGGACTTACAGGCAGCAGGTTCGAGAAGTAATTTGGTCGGGCGGTGGGGAATCGGAAAAGAATCGCAACTGAATGCCGAATTAACGGGGGCCAGCGTGGGTTCCTGCAAACTTCGGATTTGCGCACCCACCCGACCGCCCTTGAAGCCCCATAGCGCCCTCTCCCGGCCGTTTTTCTCTCCGCATTGCCCGTGTACCTTGACGTCCGCAAGCGTGGAAAATCAGTATCTTTAGAATCAGTGCGTTACACGAAGCCTAATCAAACGGTTGTTTCGCAGCGTTGGTTGGCAGCGGAAACCCAACTGACGCGCAACTACGAATAAACCCTTACTTCCAAAACTGCCATGGTTTTTTTGTCGACTTCTTCTTGCAGCTGTCGCAGATCACCCCCGAAGACCCCATCGCAACAACAATTGACCCATGTTCGAATTTCTTGCCGCACGCGACGCACAACGCGATGTTCTTGCCAGCGGTCGTTACCTTGATTTCCAGCGGCGCTTTTACTCCTCCGCTTTTTAGCTGTGCAAGATATCGCAGTTCGTTTTTTGCAACATCGCTGTTAGGCTCCAACTTTAACGACTCATTTAATGCATCCTCGGCTTCCGCCATACGGCCCAGTTCGATCAGAACAAACCCCTTGCCTCTGAGACCGCAAGCCACTTCAGCACCACTTGTGAACGGTCCAACCGTCGAAACCTGCTCGAAGAGTTTTAGTGCTTCGCTAGGCCTTTTCAGGCCTATCAGTGCTTGTGCTTTTTCAAGTGTAATTTTTGGATTCGTCGGTTCCAGCGCAGCCGCACGATCCAAATACCCAATGGCTGACTGGTAGTCCCGCTCCGCAACCCCAATAAAGCCCATGTAAAAGAAAGCGCGCGGGTAGGCCGAAACGTTCCAGATGATATTTTGTGTCGGTTCCTTTCAAGTCACATAATGAAGGAACTCTGCATTATCCCAAAAGCGAATAATGAGACCGCCTTCTTCCGTCGTACTCTGATGAGAATATTCCTTTGGTGTATTGTGTCGTCGTTCTGCGCCGTGGTGACTTACCTGCCACAGCACAACTTGAATTTCTTCCCACTGCCACAGGGACAGGGATCGTTGCGACCTGTCTTTTTCGATGGAGCCAGCGACGAGGGATGGAGTGCGGGCAAATCGTTCTTGCCCAGGCTACGGCGAAGATAGTTGTAAATATCCGCGAACTCCTGAGCGAAGTTCGGATAGGGAGCGAGGAATTGCCAGTTCGAAGATCTATTTAATCCATCCGTGAGCAGTTCGAATGCGTCCTCGTTTTCTTGACGTGACGCGAGCAACCGGGCCAAGGTCAGTTGGGCGTCGATGGCTTGCGGTGCCAGCTTTGCCGCCTGCCGAAAGGCCGCCATGGTGGCTTTCGGACGATTCATGGGAAAAAGCAGATTTCCCATACGGAACCATGCGCGGGCATCGGTAGGTGTCTTTGCGATATGGTCCCGAAGCCTTTTAAGGCCCGCCGCGAGGGGCATGACCAGGCCATCCAAGCGGCAGTCGAGCGGCTTGACCAGCGGTTGTCGTGGCTGTGCGCTCTCACGCGCAACATTGATGAGCAGCAATTCGGCAGTGACGGCCATCATCGCCATTGCTGTGAATTCAAATTCCACGTCTTCACTGCAGGATGCGCACGGAACCTCATCGTTCACCAGGGAGGCCACACCGTGTTGCGGATTCCTAGCAATTATCACCCCTTTGACCTTATAGACGTTGACCGACCCGCAAGACGGACAGCGCAGTTCCAGAGACAGGGAATCACGATGGAAATCTCCCCCCTCAGCGAGCGCCTTTCCAATGTTCTGGGTATTGTTCAGGTCCTCAAGCGCTCGGCCCTTTGCCAGCGTCGAATCCTCATCCTCCAGATCCAGCAGGCGTGCAATGACATGGAAGGTCCGGTCGATCAAAGCCTGCCGGCGCCTCAGTTCTGGCCGCAAGCGGTTCAAAAGTCGCTGATCCGGCGATGCCAAGACCAGCTCACAGCAATGTTCAACACCGTCGCCCATTAACTCGTCGAAACGAGCGAGCGTGAAATCCGCCGCCGCGACTCCGCCGACATCCCTGATCACCGAAAGTCCGTAGATCCGCTGGCAACGGTCCAGTTCAGCCCAGCCTGCGATCAAGGATTCCTGGGCCGGTCGGCCGATTTCCACCAACGCATTCTTCGCGGCTTCGCAGAGGAAATCCGCATGATCGTCGCTCATTGCCTCTATCAAGCAGGGCACGAAGTCCTCCCATCCGAGATCACCCATCGCGTCAGCGAGTTGCACGGCGCCATAGGTCTGCTCGACAGCAGGTAACCGTGTTTTCATCGCGGTCACGACGTCATGCGGGGGGAAAGAACAAAGCCGCTCGAACAAGGGGCGATACCAGCGAGCCGTGTCCAGATCCGCAGCCAGCAAGTCCACGGTCTTTTCGAGATCTAACCCCGCAGCGTCGAAGTTGTCGTTGGCATAAGCTTGCAGACACGCCGCAACGACTAGAAGCGATTGCGTCGATGCGGGTAAAGAACTGCAGATTGTTTTGGAACTCTGCAAGAGGGTCCTAATAGTCGCGCAAGCTTTCGACGTGCCGCTAACGGTCTCCAGCGCTGGGAGCATGCCGGCAAGCGTTGGCGGAGCATCGACCCATTCATCGAGCGTCCCCAAGGGCGCCTCCTGCCTGAAAAACGGCGCGAGCGCTTCAAATCGTTGTTGCGAGTGTTTCTTGCTGCGGGCAATCGCCAGATCAAGATACTCAGCGTGCCCAAATAGACCCCGAAATAGTTGATTCAGTAACCCTTCGCGGGCGGATTCACGCGCCTCAATTCGGAGTGCCGCATCAAGCACCAGGACTAAAGTGTCTGCGGACAGGCTCCCCGCCAAACGCAGCAACCGATAGAGCAATAGAGACTTCCCTAGGTCGCTATCGGGCATTGCCAGGACTCTCAAGCAAAGGCGATTGTAAAACGTCAGACGACGTTCCTCCGTTCCGCTGTTGGCCAGCGAGTCGACGTAAATAAATCGTTCTGCATCGAGGGGAATACCTTGATCGATGCGATTCAATTCGGCCTCGAATAGACCCAGCAAATCCTCCGGAGCGTTGACCGCTAGCACAGGTGTTGCTGCGTTAGCGACTTGCGCTTGCCAATCCGACCAGTGCTTGCAGATCAATGCCGTGAGATTTGAAAAATGCCTGGAGGGTAAAGAGCGAAACAGGCGGGACAGGATTCCAGTTTCCGCCCGTTCGATCAGCTGGGCCGTAAACAGGTCGTGAAACCACGTCCTTTCGATACGAGACCGGCTGTCACGGGCATTCTTTGGAAGGTGTCGGTAATACCCCAATGCCCACTCCAACATCAAGGGGTCATCGAGCTTTCCGGCGGCACGTGCAATGACATCAGGCATGGCATGATCAGATCAAGAATGGTGATATGAGTATACCAGCGGTTCATGGACGACTACATGATCTTTGCCAAGACCCACAACAAACTCAAGGCGGCGATCAAGCGGGTGTATGCCGTTCTCGAGCCCTTTTCA
>CALAPX010000389.1 GCA_937888355.1 uncultured Spartobacteria bacterium | reverse complement strand
TCAGAATCAATAACTTCAAGGACCCTTCTCGGGGAGCCACTCTTGCGTGCTGGATTATGCCAGACGATACGGTAACGCTTCCGGCAATCGTTTTTTTGACTGATTGTTCCGGACGTGCATATCTCGATTGCTTCCTGACGATCTTTGACCGGGATTAATACGATTCCTTTGGAATCCTTGCATACCAGAACAAGTTTCCCTGAGGAATTAGAGGTAGTTTGCTCTAATTGCTTTTGTTTTTTATGAAGTGGAGGACCTTGCTTCCAGGGTGGTAATGCAAAGGCGTTGGTTTGGAATGCAACTGAAGTCAGGAAGACAGCTGTTAAGGTGATTATATGTTTCATAATGAATTCAATGATTCACTATGAGTTTCCGCTGAGTGTATCCTAATGCGCCATGGGGTGTTGCCCTTAATCTCTCCCTCACAAAAAATACAACATTGAGGCTATGCCAAAGAACAAGTAGACGTTACTAGGATTTCCCACGGAGAAGTGAAACGGAATTACTTAATTACCTCGGCGATCGCGGAAGCGAATATGTAATCACAGGGGGGGGGCAGTCGATTGAATTTACTAAAGTAGGGACGCTATGGAAGGTAGCTGGAGGCACTTGAGAAAAACGGGGCTAAAATCTTCTGGGGAACGCGATGCCCAGAGACGAATGTGGGGTAGGGAGAAAAACGCGCCGGTTTCGAGTTCCATGGGGGCGGGGTTGAATGGTCCATTGTGTTCAGTGCGGTAGACTTCAATGAATTCCCATCCAGTCGTTGAGCAGGGAACAAGGCGCCCGATGGGTGTGAGGGGTGGGGGGATGATTCCAAGTTCTTCAGCAAGTTCTCGCGGAGCAGCGGTGGGGTAATCCTCGCCTGTGTCGACATGTCCTGCCGCCGATGAGTCCCACAATCCGGGATTACGATCCTTCCAGAGTGAGCGTTTTTGGAGAAATAAATCACCGTTTTCATTGAAAACAAGCATATGGACTGCCCTGTGGAGCAAGTTATTCACATGAACACTCTCACGGGATTCCGTCCTTATGACGCAATCGTTTTCGTCCACCACATCAAAGAGTTCAGTGCCATGTTGAGCGACTGAGGGAGCAGCGAGGTGGGTGAGAGATTCCCATTGAGCTGAGTGGAGTTCCTCGGCGCGAGCCGTCGATTTGATGCCAATATCGTTGCAAATGCTATCCCACACCGAACGAAGTTCAGGAAGGAGGTTGTGGAGCTGTTTTCGGCGCGCAGAAAATCCCCGCCTGACAAGAGACTCAAATGCCCCCTCGTCGAGGGGTTGGATTTCTTCACGGGTCTTACGGCGCATGGTAATCACGGCCGATTCCACCTTGGGTCTAGGATGAAATACCGAGGCGGGGAGCTTGCGTTCCAATCGGATATCCCAGCGGCGCCCAACACAGATGGTCATGGCGCCGTAGTCCTTGGAGCCACGCGTGGCTCCGAGACGCTGTGCTAGCTCGAGTTGGAGCGTCAGAACAAGGATTGAAGCGGGGGAGAGGGCGGATGCGTATTTTGCGATGAGGGGGCTGGAGATATAATAGGGAAGGTTCCCGACAATCTTCACCGGGCCGTGCCCCCAGAGTTCGCGAAGATCAAACTCCAAGGCATCCATGTGGTGGATGGTGATGTGTTTCGCATCATAGACTCTTCGAAGGTACGGCACGAGACGGGAGTCTTTTTCGATCAGTGTGAGTTTGGTCGCTGTTGCCGCAAGAAGTTCGGTGAGCGCGCCGAGTCCAGGGCCGACTTCCACAACATGGTCGCCGGGTTGGATATCGAGAAGCGAAACGATCGAGCGGGCCAGATTCTGGTCATGCAGAAAGTTTTGCCCGAGGCTTTTTGTCGGCGCCGTACTCAACTCCTCAAGGACGCGTTTTGTTTCGCTCAATGTCATTTCAAAAAACATAGCCTTTTTCCCAATGATTCACAAAGGGGATGTGAACAAGACGGGAGTGGTGAGACAGTTTTTCCACAAGTTATTCACAGTTTTACTGCTTGAGGGGGCTATAACCGAATGGAATGGTGATATTGTTCCCGATTCATTTTTTGGAACGTACCATGTCTAGGACTCAGACTGCCAAAAAACCCTATCCACCATTTCGATCGGGGGTGGTCCATGCCTTGTTGATTCTTGCTGCTATCGGCGGGGTTTTTCTGGCGGGCACAATCCGACAAGGCTCAAGCGGTATTTTTCTAGCTGTGGCTGGAGCGGCAATGATTTTACTGCCGCCAAATCGGGCGGTGCCTTGGAAATACTGGCTCGTGTGTGGGGTGATGCTTGGATGTGCTTCGCTAAGCCTTTTGCCTCATAGTTTGTGGCCCATGCCAGAGTGGCGGGTGGGGTTGCAGGATTATCAAGGGCTTCCACCGCTGCCTCACATCACACTTGTTCCCAGGGAGACCGCGTATTGGCTCATGATGCTAGGGGCAGCGATGCTGATCGGTCTGTATTCACTGGGGCATCCAGTTCGTTCGGGTGCAAAAATCCTTCTTGCTGCGCTCGGTTCGGTGCTGTGTTCCGGATATGCCTGTGTCGCGATCTACTCAAAGTGGACGGGATGGCAGTACCCCTTTTTTGATGCGGATGGTTGGTCTCCAGCGGATTTTGGATTTTTCCCGAATCGCAACCATACTGCGGCATTGCTGGTCAGTGGGGCTGTCCTTGGGTTCGGTGTGGTGCGGGCGGCTTGGTCGAGGAGTCAACCCATTGTATTTTTTCTCGGTGTGGCTTCGTTGACTGTCTGTTCTTATGCCCTCCTTTTCGAGTCCAGTTCCCGTGGCGGTGTTGTCTTTCTGATTGTCGGAGCCGTCTTGTGGTTGGCTGCGATGGGGAGAAGTCATCTGACTCTTCCATTGGTCGTGAGCGCGCTTATCGTTGCTGGTTTTCTGGTTTACCTTTTTCTTTCTTCAGGAGGTGGCGCACGGGATCGCTTGTTGGACTCACTGGGATTCAAGGCCGATGAGGCTGTCGCGGAGTCAGCAACCGGTGGTGAGGAGTTGGGCCGATTTACCACAGCGATGTCGGATTTTCGAATGCGAATCATTCGTGACACGCTCAGGATGGTCCGAGACTACCCGATCACCGGCACAGGTCTTGGCACCTACGAGTATGGTTACCCATTTTATTCGAAGGAAAGCATCGGCGAGGCCACGGCGGTGCACCCGGAAAGCGATTGGGTGATGGCGGCAGCCGAGTCCGGTGTCCCTTTTCTTTTGTGCGGACTTTATCTCTTTTGGTTGTTGGTCCGCGACACGTTGTCATTGAAGGAAAGTGCATCCTGGCCATTGCGCTGGGGCCTTGCTTCAGTGGCTCTTGTCGCGTTTTTGCACGGGATGGTTGATGTGCCCGTGCACCGGATCGAGTTGGGGTGGTGGATTTTGGTTATTGCGGGCCTCGCTTTTGGAATTCCTTTGTCCCCAAAAGATGGACGGTGTCCGTCCCGAATGACTCAACAATTGTGCTTTGGCATCGCAGGTGCGGCAGTCCTCGCTCTTGGAATCATGCTCATTCGCTCTCAATGGTTCGGTGGTCCCCAGTTTCCTCCTTACCGAGATGCCGTGGCGGTTGATCAAATGCGTCAACTGGTCGAAGTGGGGAGACTTGACGAGGCCACAAACCTGGCACGCTCGGAAATCCCACTCTCCCCAATGTCGCGTGGACTCTACCGCGAACTTGGCTACAGGGAAATCCG
>CALAPX010000388.1 GCA_937888355.1 uncultured Spartobacteria bacterium | reverse complement strand
ATGATCAGTTCGGCAGCTGAAGCCAGGTTGCTGTATTCGGCAAGTTTCGTCCTGCTCTCTATGATGGACTTCTCCACATCGCGCTTCTTGTCGATCCAGAAACGAATTAAAAGCAAGTTTCCTGCGACAAAAACTGCCGACAAAAAAACCACCAATAAACGCCTCTCGTTACTTGCTAGGCTCCGCATCGTAACTTGTGCCCTCCATTTCAAACCTCACCTTGTTATGCCCCGCCAACTTGGGTTGGCGAGCTGTCCAATCGTAATCCTGTAGACGCGGGTCGTTTTGCACCCTTTGAAAAAATTCGTATGACTCAGACACGTCCACCGCCTCCCCTGCAACGAAGAGTTTCCCCTTGTGGAATTCGTATTCTGTCAAACGCACACGGTCACCGGGGATTTGAGCAGCAACAGCAGCAAGTTGATCAATCGCAAAAAGAGCGGGATCCACTGCTGGCCGGGCTTTTTGCCAAGCATCGATGCGGGCCCTCGCTTCGAACGCCGCCGGCTCGATCTCCTTAACCTGATGTTGCAGCCCGTGCTCTTGAATCACTCCTAATGTATAGTCCAATGCCAATCCAGTCAGCGCCACTGAATAAACAATCGCCACAATTAATGTGAACCGGAGCGTCTTGTGTTTTCTGGCGCGTTGTTCAACGCGCTTTGCTACTAGAGGTGATTGAGGATTCCCACGAATTGCCGGAAGTATCGGAGGCGGCAGGGCGGCCTCCCTTCGCCAATCGATACGCAACGCCTCGCCAAGGCGTCTGCCCTCGTCGTCGGAGAACCCGCCAAACAAGACTGCCCTCGTGGGGATTCCGGGAAGAACCTCTTCCCAACGTAGTCGAGCAGCCATGCGTGAAAGCGTTTCACATAGAGCTGCTGTTAATTGATTCTCTCCAGTATAGGCAAAATGCACGCATTCTTTGCCGCTGTAAAAAGCAAAACACACTTGGGAAAACTCCTGCCAAACCGCCAATTCGGCATCTTCCGGATGGAACAACCTTGCCGAACACTCGAACTCACGAGCGTTGTAAACAGCGTCAGCTGATGCACTGTCATCTACCACTCCCATGGCTAGCACCAAGCGACGCATTCCACTTTCCAGCAAAGTTAAATGATTTAATCGTGCATTGCGAGACACCAGATGGCGCGCTGACATTTCAAGCTCTACGATGGCGTCTAAACTACCATCTAGAGCGGCCCAGAGCGGAACCGATAAGATATCCCGGGCAGGAACTGCATAAAGAAGAGCTTTGAAGCGGGAGAGATTTCCGATATCCGCCTTCAGCAACTCTAAACCCTTTTGGCCCATGATCCACAGCTCCCAATTATTGGGACCTGGTCTCAGAATCGCATCGATGGCCGTGTTATTCATTGCTCCTGCCAGGAAAGTATCCTGCCTCCACCATCCTGTCGACAAATGACACTGATCTGATGGGTAGCACCATTGCAAAACCCTTTGCTTTCTATGCGGCGGATTTCTGCGCCTCCACTGGTTGAGAAAAAAGCTCGCAATGCCTTGCTTTGCAGACCATCCGCTCCAGACAACACCTCGACCGCCTCGATCGAGGGAAATTTTTGGTCGTCTGCGGTACGCTCGATTCCGTCAACTCCTGCACGGAACTGAATTACTGACTCGATCTGCCTAGGGAAAAATCCAACGAGATCGGCTAACACCAATTCTGGAGCATCATGGATATCAATCATCCCCGCATACCATGTTGTGAAGTAATCCCGCCAGCCTCCGCAGTCTATCAGTATTTCCCGAAGGTTCATCACAGACTCCATTTCGCGAACATTCGACAGTGGACGGTTTGCAGGATAGCCAGGCCGACCAGCCGCATCGTATTCCTGACGCTCGGCTCCCTTTACTGAAGGAAAATCATCTCCATCGATCCAATCGATGAGCCCATCGATGGCCGCATCAGACTGGTCGAGCTCATAACCCCATGCCTCAAAAAGCCGCTGGAACAGCTCCCTGTTCGACTGTGCCACCCAGTAGTTAGGGTTAATCCTTCCCGACTCGCCGGTAATAGACACCTCGTATCCCTCTTCTTCGGCCGACTCGCTATTCAGCAATGGGCTATCTGCAGCAATAGCAGGGTTCATGCCCAGGGCCACGCCGCTGAGGGCCATTTGGCGGGCGACAAATTTACGCTGCGCTAGAGACTCGCCCTCGAGCCATTTGTTCACAAGTCTCCCACCAAGCACTACCAAACCGGCAAGAAATATGATGCACCAAAGCACCAATAGAAGCGCTGCACCATTGTGGCTATTGGCTTTTATCGGACGGCACATCTTCATTTTTAGGCGGGGGCTCTTGGTCTTTTCCGGGATTTTCTTTGCCATTGGAGATCTGCGCCGGTGGGTCTACCTCGGGAACCCAGAACTGAGCATCGACAGGGCTGTGGGGGGCTCCCGCGTAGTCAAAGGTCACCCGAACCATCCGTGGTCGTCCGGCGCCACTTGGCCACTCTTCAAGCCAATCTTCCTCTCCACGCTTGAATCGCCACACTACATTTTCCACGCCGCCCAGCAGCGAAATACAAGGTTCTTTGGATGTCTCGATTCTTGATGGAAACGGTGTCCCCCTCTCTTGCCGGAGCAGTAGAGCAAACTCGCGCGTTCCATTGGATAAAGGCTTCGCGGCTAGAGCCAACTCGCCTGCTCCCATGCTTGAAATCCCAAAGACTCCGGGTGCCCTCTCGAAGATGATCTCTGGTATAGGGGCTCCACTGACAGATTCCTTCATTTTCAAATAAACTACCGCATCCGCTGGGAGGTTCACGAAAGACTGACTCAAGACTCGCAGAAATGCATCCAGTCGATTGCAAGCCTGATACTCCCATTTTACCACTTTACTCGTCTCCAGCGCCGCCGTTGACAACGCATATACTGCCCCTCCGAGCAGTCCGAGAATCAACATGGCCATTACCACTTCGAAGAGAGTAAAGCCCCTGTTGTAATGCTGCCGCAGGCGCCTCATGGACGGAATACAAGCACCTCGGCCTCCTCCATGGAATTCTCCCATCGGGCTTCGATGCGTAATGTCCACAAGCCGGGTATCGTTAGCCCATTTGTGTCTGTCAGTTCGGCAGGCTCCATCGTTTCAACCACATGGATTCCAGCATTGGTATCGGGATCAATTTCTCGCACCCCTTCTTTAATCGGATTTGCATATGCTAAAGCTAATTGTGATTCAATTATATGCCTAGCTGCCATGCGCTGACGGGCGATCAGGGCGCCATCAACCAAGGCCTGCAATGCCATGGTGAGACCCGTCGCGGCAATCGCAAAAACGCCAAGCGCTATCAATACCTCTAAGAGTGTGAATCCCCGCCTACTTCTCATCGGACAATACCTCCGCACTTAATGGATCGAACGCCACCCTTATTGATTCCTCTCCATCGCTGAGCATCAATTCAAGTGGCTCGCAAATCCCTGCACCGTTGAATTCCCAAAACTCTGCCTCACCAGGTTTGCGGAAACGGGTTTCGCTAAATCTTTTCAATTGTAACTCCCACCCTTCCGGCAGCAAAACGCTTCCGCCCGCAGCCTCCTGAAGACCTTTACACGTAACATGAATCCTACGGGACTCGCCGCCTGCCACGGCGTCACGATGGGTGGCTGTTGCGACCTCTTGGATTTCGATGATAATAGCTTCAGCGGGCGAGACGGACAGTAAACTCATAACCAATGGCGTTGTCACCCCGAGAGCAATCGCCATGATTCCGAGTGTTAAAAGAATTTCAAAAAGGGTGTAGCCCTCCAGTTGGGATGAGCCGCCTGCTTTCCCCTTATTCCAAGCCCGGATCGTCATCGCTCTCCTTGCC
>CALAPX010000387.1 GCA_937888355.1 uncultured Spartobacteria bacterium | reverse complement strand
CTTTCTCTATCCGACGGCGAGCAGCAGCGCCCCGACGGCGGTGGCCAGCGGGACCAATGCGGGCAGTGCGGTTTACAATAACGCTGCCTCGGTTCCGGCCCTAGTGGACAGCGCTGGAGGCTTGAGCCCGTATGGAACGATGGGCCAAGGCGGCAATGTGTATGAGTGGAACGAGAGTGCCTTTGATGGCACAAACAGCTCGGCGTCCGAGAATCGCGCGGTCCGCGGTGGCTACTACTTCGACTCCGGGGGCGCCTTGCGCTCCTCGAGCCGGAAGTTCTTCGTCCCGACGGACGAGGGCGGCCTCATCGGTTTTCGTGTCGCGAGTGTCCCTGAACCGTCAACAGCAGTGTTGGTATTGATGGCAGGGGGCGCATGGCTGCTCAGGAAACGCTTCCGCCGTTCCCTCTGACCTTTGGCCCTTTGCCCTTTTCCTCTTTGAGCCGGGGCGGCGGGCCGCCGTCCCGGCCACAGGAACCCGCGAAGCGGCCGAAATTTTTTTGAGCATTTGCCGTGTCCCGCGAGGAACTACCGAAAGCTCAACCATGCCATGGAGTAAGCACGCTGCCGGGCGTCACTCACGGCGGACGTTCGATAGAAAAATAGCTCTTGCGGCAGGTGACATATCGGTATATTTTCCATACCGAATGGAGTTTGAGTATGATCCAACCAAGAGCCAGATTAACAAGGAGAAGCACGGCGTTGATTTCGACGAAGCCCAAGCGCTCTGGCTGGATGAAGATCGCGTCGAGTTCCCTGCAAGAAGTGACACCGAAGAGCGCCATGCGCTGGTTGCCATGAAGGATGGAAGGGTGTGGGTGGCTTTTTACACCGTGCGAGAAACTTCGATTCGGATAATTTCGGTGAGACGAGCCAGAGAAAACGAGGAGAAAACATACTATGACAGCTGAACAACTGGACGAAATTTTTGACAAAGGAGAAGAAGACATTCTTCCGTATCTGGATTTGGCCAAGGCCGTTCGGCCTGGTCACCAAGCCAAGCGGGTCAATGTGGATTTTCCATCGTGGATGATTTCCCGATTGGATTTCGAGGCGGATCGACTTGGTGTTCCGCGGCAGTCTTTGATCAAGGTCTGGATTGCAGAGCGACTTGCTGCATCAAGACATAAGGTCGAACCGTTCGGAGCAAGCAACGCCTAACGGCGCGCCTGTCCTTCGAGCGTTCGGCAACAAAAATTGAGTTCCCCGCACTCGCTGCTATTTTTTAAAGATGGCGACTACGGTTGACCTTCGGGAGATGACCACGCCAGACAAGCTGCGCCTCATGGAAGCGCTGTGGCAAAATCTGTCTACGACCTCTTCGGCCGTGGTTTCACCCGAGTGGCATGGAGATGTTCTGGCGGAACGAGATCGGTTGATCGAGTCGGGAGAAGAGACATTGATCGACTGGGAAACTGCCAAGACACAGCTCCGAGAAGAGCTCCAGTGACAGTTTCGATTCAACCGTCAGCCCTGGCGGACTTGAGTGGTGGATTTTGTTTTTACGAGAAACAGCAGGCGGGACTTGGAAGCTATTTTCTCGATTCACTTTATTCTGACATCAACTCGCTTTTGCTCTACGCGGGAATCCATGCAGAGCATTTTGAAAAATATCGACTTCTCTCCGAAAGATTTCCCTACGCTGTCTATTAAGAAGTTCGGGACGACCTGATTATGGTCCGCGCGGTGTTGGATCTACGCAGAGATCCGTCGTGGATTTCCCGAAAAGTGCAAAGTTAACAGTATTGGGCGTCCCGCCCGTTTTTCAAGGGGACAACACGGGCGAGACGCCCATGCCCCCTTGGCTAAGGCAAGCGTTTCTGGGCTATGAGACGCCCAGACAACATCGGCAGGATGCCGATGCCACAGGAAGGAGGTGGATTGCTCCGTTCCGGCGTGATGGGGACTATTGCGGCGCGGGGAGCGATAGCGGGGTGCCGGGGAGCATTTGG
>CALAPX010000386.1 GCA_937888355.1 uncultured Spartobacteria bacterium | reverse complement strand
CGTGAGGGCAGCCAAAGATGCTTTTCCCGGGATCAACACTTTTGCTTATAATTGCCGATGCATGTTTTTTAACATCAATATTATAAATTGTATAAGAACTAAGATCGTTCTTTTCTTTGCCGGAATGATGGCTACAATTCAGAGTAATTAGAAAATCCCCATCTAAGTAAGAGGAGCGATGAAAATCCTTATTTAAATCAAGTCGGTCTCCAAGGATATCTTTGGCCTTTTGTAACGAATTCCCAATCGAAATACCGTTGGGTAAAGTATATGGAGTTTTATCTCTGTTATAATAAGCATTTATATTTAATAAAGAGCTGCTTGAAAATTTTCCTTCTTGGAGCTTTCCATCGATAAAGCTCAAAAGAGCTGTTCCATCATAATACAGCAGAGCAGATTCGTTTTCTCCCAAATTTAAATTGGCCATCGGCTTACCTAGCTTCTTGATGACCTCTTCTTCGGTGGAGCCAATCGGGCAGCCCAAAAGACTTTTGCCAGGGGCGATCTTTGTATTCTGTGGAGGGGTTGACTTTGAGGGAGTCATGATCGGGGGGGCAGAGTAGGTGACTTTCTCGGGTTTTTGGGTTTCGGGTTCATTTTTCCATTTCGCGAGCGCATCTTTTGGGGAGAGCGAGGCCACATCATTTCGTGCATTGGTGGTGATGAGGCGGCCGCTGGAATCGAGCATTACGAGCGTAGGGATGCTTCTGACATTGAATCTCCTGTCCAAGATCGGTTTGTGGGCCGATCCAAAGGGGAGAGCGGGCCAGGGCATGCCTGCCTCTTTCATGTAGGCGAGCATGGAGGGTTCGTCCCTATCCGCACTGGCGAAGACGACTTCAAACTGGTCGGGGATTTTATTTCGGAATTCGACCAATTTTGGGGTGAAATTGCGGCAGGGACCGCACCAGTGGGCCGAGAAGTAAATGCCGACAAACTTGTCTTTAAGCGTCGCAGGATCCACGGGGGAGCCGTCCGAGTTGATGAGGCTGTCCCCGAGGAGTTCCTGCAGGTTGAACATTGTGGGGTTTGTGGCTTGCGGAATACTGGGCTGCGGCTGTTTGTTGGGGATGTCCGCATAAGTGGAGCTTGCGCTTGCTGCTTGCGCCCATTGGCGGGAGCCGTCTTTTCCAATTAATTCCACGGCATCGATTTCGTTCCACCCCTGAACGCGTGTAGTGTCCAAGTGGATTTTGATTTTGTTCGATACGACAGCCTCCTTTGGCTTCACACCCATTTCCGATGGTGCTGGGGAGGGCTGTGCTGTGCCTTCCCAGATAAGGTTCTTCTTGTTGTCGGAAGATATCGCTTCGACTTTGGAGATCGCGCCCGGATTGAAGGTTTCTCTGATTCTAACTTCGCTAACTTCAACCGGCTTGGCGAACTCTACCAGTAGCCATTCCGGGCCGGCATCTGGGTGCATGGATGCCCAAGCGGTTGGCAAGTCGCCTGCAGTAGCGGTGTCAGGAGCTCCGGTAGCTTGTTCAGGGCTCCATTGCTTGTTGGGTTGTGTGGCAGTAGGTCTGGTGGTGTTCGCGGTTGGAGCCCTAGGAATTGCCTCTTTAAGCGAAAAAATAGGGGTCGTAGCCGTCGAGGTGCTTCTGGAAAACTGCGCGGTAGAGTAACCCTTTAGGGGAGCGCCTTCGCTACGGAGTCTGACTTGAATCCAAATGTCTTTCCCTGAGACGACTTCTTTCGGAAGTGACTGATCATAGGTTTTATAAGAGTCGATTCTATCGGGGGTTGGATTATCCAAGAGCAGTGTCCAAGTCTTTCCATCACTCGAACCCCATAGGGAGGAGTAGCCGGTCCCGCTTCCGCCACCGCGATTATTGAAATTGAATGACGCAAGGTTGGCGACGAGGTGGTTTGGGGTATCCGTTTTATTTATCGGAAACTTGAAGGTCATTTCGGCATCAACCCCATTCTCGGCGGGGCCCCAGTAAGTCACCGGCGGTTTCTGCCACTCGGTGTATTTGCGGATGTTTTTTTGTGAAACAATATGTTTGTCGGCAATTGGTTGCTCGACATGGGTGAATTCGTATGAAAACTCTTGGGCTTGTGTGCTCAAGAGGCTTCCGCTGAGAAGGCTGAGGATGATTAGTTTTTTCATTGTTTTGGTGGGTTGAGAAATCAGGCGGCGGAGAGTTGGGCGGCGCGTTGGACGAGATCCACAAAATCAGCGCGTTGGCGGGTTGCGTCGGTTCCAAGGTTGTTTGCGGCAAGGGATTCAATGGACGACCAGTCGAGGGAGGTCGCCTCGGGATTGCGGGCGAGTTTCATTCCAAATCCCACCACGGCGGCGGCGAACTGGAAATCAGGCGAATTTGCCGCATCGAGCTTGAGGGCATTTGCATAAAACGGCAGTGAGGCGTGGCGGCAGTCGGTGTCGCTCGCAAACTTGTGGTGCGTCGTGAGTGCGCATAGTTCCCCCGTTGAGCTATCTCCTTTTAGTTGTTGTGTAGGAACAATCTCATAAATGGCTGTGACGGAAAATGGCAGGGGCGGGTTGGTGAGGGTGTTGACGATCCGTTCGCTGCCGCCTTGGTTTTCGTAGCCGAGCAAGCGGTATTCGGACACGAGTTCGGGGTTGAATTTCAGCGAGATCGAAACGTTTTTGAAGAGGAGGCTGGTGTCCTCGGACGGGTTGCGAAGGGCGATCCCGACTTTAACCAAGAGGCGTTCGCGATTCCAAGGGGCTCTGCCTGCCTCTAGATCGACTGCATACGGACCGCAGGCTTGAGCATTTTCCATCGGATAGCTGAAGGCATTGACCAATTCATCGATCCTGACGCTCGCGGGGTCCGGTAGCCTACCTGAAAGAATCTCGCGCCGCACATGGGCATAGGAATCGGTGGTCACGCTCATCGGAACAAAGGTGTTTGGAGTTTGACTGGTTTTGATGAACGGGTTCTCCGATGTCCTACGGGTGTGCTTCGGGGCGGTTGTGCCGAGGCGAAGGGAGGTGGTGTGGTTCTCGGGATCGAATGGTTTGCAGTCGCTGGCGATGCTTGTGGAGAACTGTGACAGCGGGGTGATTGAATTTGTATTGTGAGTGGGGGCGGGTTGGGAGGCGTGGCTGGCAAGGGATGGCGTCGCTTGGGGTAAGGTTCCTTGTTCCGGGGGCAGGGTTGCCGCAATGAGGGGCTCGTCATGAGCTGGCTCTTCGTCTGGGCTTGTGGCTGCGACGGGCGCAGGCGTGGTGGGCGGGGGAGACGAAATGGTGCCGAGAATCAATGCGATAACCGCCAGGGCGGCGAGGCTCAGGGGGATCGCAAAAAAGATGATTTTGGATGATCGCTTCCGTGAGGTGATATTCCTCCGGCATGCGGCAATGAGGCGTTCGCGTTGAGCGGGGTCGAGGCTGTCGGTGGATTTCGTCACCGAGCGGAGACTTCCCATGAAGCGGATTGTTTCTTGGAGTTCTTGCTGTAGCTCCGGCGAGGTAGCCAGTGCGCGTTCAAATGCCTCGCGACGCTCGCCGTGGAGTTCGCCAAGGGCGTAATCGATGCAGTCGGTGTGGTTCATGGTATTAGCCGTCCGGGGAGGGGTTGGTCGGTAAGCCAGAGTTTTTTGAGGGTTTGGATGGTCTCGTGGAGCTGTACGCCGATGTGCGAGATGCTCATTTTCATGATGCCGGCCATTTCCTTGTAGGAGAGATCGCCTTCGAACTTGAGCTTGAGCAGTTCGCGTTGACGCTCGGGCAAGCGAGCGACGAGGGCGGCGAGTTTTTGTCTGTCCTCCTCGGCGATGAGCGTCTGGCGCGGGCACAGATCGACCGGCAGGTCTTCTTCCTCGAGGAGTTCAAGGGTGCGCCCGCTTTTGCGGCGATAATCCAACGCGCAATTCCGGCAAACAAAGT
Organism: uncultured Spartobacteria bacterium; assembly: GCA_937888355.1. GTDB lineage: Bacteria > Verrucomicrobiota > Verrucomicrobiia > Chthoniobacterales > Terrimicrobiaceae > UBA967. The sequence continues at coordinate 12,807 of CALAPX010000386.1, read as the reverse complement.
ACAGCCAGGGAGCAAGGCGGGGTTCCAGTTTTTCCAAATCCTGTCGGCTCAGGCGCAGGAATGTCTCCTGCACAGCATCCCGCGCGCTCTCCAGATCGCCGGTGATTTGCCTGGCGTAGCTGACGAGAGGCTTTTCAAACCGCTCGATGGCAAACGTGATGATTTCTTCCGGGGTCATGGTGCTTCATTGGGTCAACGGGCAAGCGGAAGAATTATTAGGAAAAACTTTCAACTTTCCCGAAGATGGGGTGGAGATGCCCATGCGAAGCAAGTTCCGGGCCCTAATCGACAGGTGGTGGCGGTATCGATCCGGTTAGGCTGGATAGCCGTGCTTTATGCTAAAAAAGTAGATTTATGTGATTTATTCCACATAAATAAGTGGCAAATATGTGAAATTCATCCATATTCTTAGAAAATGAAACGAGATTGCACCGCAAAGCTTAAGCAATGGAAGGATAGCCCATATCGCAAACCATTGATCCTCCGTGGAGCCAGACAAACGGGTAAAACGCACATTCTCCGTGAGTTTGGAGTCAGTGATTATCGGCAATGCCACTATTTCAACTTCGAGCAAGACTCGCGGTTGGCCAGTTTGTTTGAGAACGATCTGCACCCCCGGAGAATTCTCCGTGACCTGGAAACTTATGCGCGTTGTTCCATCAGGGTTGGTGAGGATTTATTGTTCTTGGACGAGATTCAATCGTGTCCGCCAGCGCTGACAGCATTGAAATATTTTCAAGAAGAGATTCCTGAGTGCCATCTAGCCGCTGCAGGGTCGTTGCTCGGTGTGCGAATGTCGCAAGCGCCTTCATTTCCTGTTGGAAAAGTTGATTTTCTGGACCTTCATCCGATGAGTTTTTTCGAGTTTCTTGATGCCACCGGCGCGTCGGGGTACCGCGAGAAGTTGGAGAGTCTAGAGCATCCTGACCCGCTTCCCGAAGCTCTCCATTGGGAGTTGGTGCGCATGCTGCGGGACTACCACATCACTGGAGGGATGCCGGAGGTTGTGTCGCGTCATGCCAAGGGTGTCGATGGCGAGTCCTGCCGTACAATCCAGCGGGCGATTTTGGATTCCTACATGCTCGACTTCGCTAAGCATGCGCCTTCCTCCGATATCCCAAAACTATCGCTTCTCTGGAAATCCCTTCCGGCGCATCTTTCCCGGGAAAACAAAAAGTTCATGTTCTCTCTTGTGAAACATGGTGCCAGAGCCCGCGAGTATGAAAACGCCCTTACTTGGCTGGAGAATGCTGGCCTTGTTCACCGGTGCACGCAGGCCTTGAAGCCTGAATTTCCATTGTCAGCGACCGCTGACGCGGCTTCGTTCAAAGTATACGCCTTGGATGTCGGTTTGCTTGGAGCGTTGGCGGAGATCCCTCCGGTTCCACTTGGCGGAGACTTTTCGATTCTTGGGAGCCACCATGGGGCTTTTGCGGAAAATTTCGCCGCTCAAACCCTCGTCGCATTGGGAGCCCAATCCTTGCACTATTGGAAAAATCCCACGGGAAATGCGGAGGTGGATTTTTTGCACCCCTCGAACCGCTCGATTCTGCCTCTGGAAATCAAAGCCGGAAGCAATGTGCGTAGTCATAGCCTGGCATTCTATACGAATAAATTTCAGCCCCCGCTTGCAGTCCGGGGCACCATGCAAAACCTGCGGCGTGACGGCGCAATTTTAAATATTCCACTCTACGCCATTCCAGTTCTTCCCAGGCTGCTTGCAGCTACATGAGCGGCATCGCCGGCAATGTCGGCAGCATTACCCAGCAGGCGGATCAATCCGATAGCCGCGGATTTTGAGGAATTCGGGGGTGTCTGGGGAGGACATCTCGGCGTCGGTAAGTTCGTGGAGGGTGTAGGTCTTGCCGGCAGGGATGGTAGTGTCGGTGTGGGTGGCGGAGGTGCCTAAGGAAGACTTGGCGATGAAGGTCGCGCCGGGTTCGATGACCACATTCTTAAGGTGAATATCTCCATCAAGGATGAGGGTTGCATCCCCTGAGATCGAGCCGCCGGAGATGCGGTCACGGACATCTTGCAGGGTGAGGGCAAAGGACGGGCGGAGAATGACGCGCGGGCCGGTGGTGAATGGAATTCCGCGGATCGTTTGCACTGGGCCGTCGGTAACAGTCATGCCCGCCATACGGAGTTTTTGGCGTCCGGCGAGGTAGAAATCGTTTTCGGCGCTCGAGGCGCTTTCCGCCGGTGAATTCGCGGCGGCCTTTGCCGCGGCATCCGAGAGGTTGTTTTTGCAGGCGCTGAAGCACCAGACACGATCGAAGATGGTGACGCCGGTTTTTTCGCCCGAGGTGAAGGATTTTGGAAAATCCTGCATGAGCGTCTCGAGGCGGGCGGGTTTTTTGAAGGTCGTGCGCGAGGCGTCGGCGAATTTGGGATTCACGAACTCGGCGACAACGCCGCCCGAGGCTTCGAGGACCTTGAGGTAGGGGGCGAGGCGGATGACGAGGAGGTTGATATTTCCCGGAAAGAGCGAATATCCGCGGGCGTCCGGCACATCGCCTTCGGGCGAGACAGTGGCGCGGAGAAGGGGGTCGAGTTGGTTGTATTCGACATTCAGCGTGAGGTCGGGGTGGCCTGCTTTCACGAGGCGCGCGATGCCTCCCACCGCTTCGCCGGGGACGCGGTTCACAGCGATCGAATTGAAATCGTAGCCACGTTCCTCCGAGACGCCGATGGCTGCAAGAGCGGCATTGAAGACCTGGCCGTTCGTATCCTGGATGAACATGAGGTAGCGAAAGCCCTCTTGCGTCAACTTTGCCGCGGTGCCGCTGGTGTGCAGGAGCATGTGGATATCGCCGTGCCCGTGGGGCTTGAGGATGAGGCGGTATTTTTCCTCAAGGGCGAGATGGGCCGCGAGATCCGAGAGTGCAGGGACGAGTTCCTGGCGGAGGATGGTGATCTGATCCTTGGCGAGTCCGAAATTGGCGTGCGCCTTGAGCGTGGCGATGGTGCCGGGATTCGTATCGCGGCTGGTCATGATGATCAGCGGGATTTTTCGGCCGATGCGCTCCGAGGCCGCGCGAATGAACAACGCGTAATGGGCGAGGTAGGTGGTGGACTCGGTGGTCTCGACGGGAATGTCGAGTTTGATGCCGTTGTATCCGAGGCGTTCGCCAAGACCGCCGGCGACGAGCACGATGGCTGTCTCGGAGAGGCACTTCAGGCCGGTGGCTTCGGCTTTGTCGTACCCCGGGCCAAAATCCGAAAGGTCGATGATATCCGGCTGGGCGGGGGTGCATCCGTCGAAGGGATTCGATCCTGCGGAGGCCTCGGCGAGAAGTTTGCGAGCATTGCGGATATAGCCTGGCAGCCCGCCGGGGTAGGATTGATGCGCCTGAAGAAGAGAATCGAGGAACGTAAACTTGTCTGCATCGCGCGTGCCTACCGGATCCCAATTGGCGAAGAGATGGTGTTGCTTTTCCTCAAGGAGGGCCGCGCAAACGGTGGAATGCGTTTCAGAGAGGGCGCCCGATTTGGCCAATGCAAAAAATCCGTCGAGATTCGGATCCTCTGAGGTCAAATCAAAAAGGGACTGCATGGGTTATTCCCACTCAATGGTAGAGGGGGGTTTGGTGGAAATGTCGTAGCAAACCCGGTTGGCGCCATTTACTTCATTGATAATACGTGAAGAAATACGCGCCAGCAGGTCATAGGGCACGCGGACCCAGTCGGCGGTCATGCCGTCGTGGCTGGTGACGATACGGAGGGCGATGGTGTAATCGTAGGTGCGCTCGTCTCCCATGACGCCCACGGATCGGACTGGAAGCAGGACTGCAAACGATTGCCAAACTTTGTAATACCAGCCAGAGGTCTTCATTTCTTCGAGAACAATCGAATCTGCCTCACGCACTATGCGAAGCCTCTCAGCTGTGATTTCGCCAAGAATGCGGACAGCGAGACCTGGGCCCGGGAAGGGTTGGCGAAGGACAATTTCCTTCGAGAGGCCGAGCTCGGCGCCTACATTACGGACCTCGTCTTTGAAAAGTTGGCGGAGAGGTTCTACCAGTTCAAATTTCATACGCTCCGGCAATCCGCCCACATTGTGGTGGCTCTTGATGAGCGACGCGGGATTGCCCGAGATGGAAACGCTCTCGATGACGTCCGGATAAAGCGTGCCTTGAGCAAGGAATCGGTAGTGGCCCGGATCGGATTTTTTGAGATCGCGAGCTGCAGCTTCGAAGACTTTGATGAATTCGTTGCCGATGATCTTACGTTTGCGCTCCGGGTCGGTGACTCCCTTGAGTTTTTTTAAAAACCGATCAGCGGCGTGAATGGTCTTCATGCGAATCCTGAATTCGCCTGCAAAGAGCTTCTTGACAGCATCCGCCTCACCAGCCCGAAGAAGGCCGTTATCCACAAAGATACAGGTAAGATTATCGCCGATTGCTTTATGCAGTAAGACTGCCGCAACCGAGGAGTCGACTCCGCCGCTTAGGCCGAGGATGACTTTAGCATCCCCCACTTGATTACGGATTTCTTCGCAGGTGCGGTCAATGAACGAACCCATCGTCCATGCGGATTTGCAGCCGCAGATGCGGTGCACAAAATTCGCTAAAATCTCGCCGCCACGTGGCGTGTGGACGACCTCGGGGTGGAATTGGAGGCCATAAATGTGGCGTTTTGTATCGCCGATCACCGCGTGTGGTGAGTTTTCTGTTTTGCCGAGAGGTTTGAAGCCCTTCGGAAGTTTGGTGATTTTGTCGCCGTGGCTGTTCCACACCTCAAGTGTCGCCGGAAGTTTGTCAAAGAGGGCGCAAGAGCGGTTGGTTTGCAGTTTTCCGGGCCCGTACTCACGCTCAGTGGAGCGTTCCACCTTGCCCTCGAGGCCGTGGGCGATGAGTTGCATGCCATAGCAAATGCCCAAGACAGGAACGCCAAGAGCATAGATCTTCTTATCTACTTTCGGGGCATTCTTCGCGTAGACGCTGGCAGGCCCCCCCGATAGGATGATGCCCGAAGGTCTTAGCTTCGCAATGGCTGAGGCTGTGGTGTTGAAGGGGACAATCTCGGAATAAACCCTGCACTCGCGAATGCGACGCGCAATGACCTGGGTGTATTGTGAACCGAAATCAAGGATAAGAATTTTTTCGGACGCAGGAGCGGCTGGCATATGGAAATCTGCGGAAGCTTAGCGAAATTCCTGTCCAAACGAGTCCTGAAGCGGGTCGTTGGGGACAATTTGGCCTTGGCCGCGAAGTCCGCGCTCAAGTTTCGACCCGACTTGTTGAATTGGAGGCTCAGTGTTTGCGCAGGCCCCAAGTAGAAGCGCCAAGCATCCTGTGAAAAAAAAGATCATTCCCTTCATATCTTCAAAGCATAATCGTTCGACTTGGCATGGCAAACACGATTCCACCCGATCTCTTATTGGATCTCTACTGCCGGGGAATGTTCCCGATGGCGGTGGATGGCGAGTTGCGGGTGTTCTCGCCCGATCCAAGGGGGATACTTCCGATCAAGGCGCTTCGTGTGCCTCATGGAGCGCGTGCCGCTCTTAATGATCCAGCGTGGGAGGTGCGGATCGACAACTGTTTTGAAGAGGTGGTACGAGCGTGTGCGTGCCGTCAAGAGACGTGGATCGATGAGAGGATTTTGCAGAGTTGTCTGGAACTTCACTCCATGGGGTTCGCTCATTCTGTAGAAGTATGGCGGAACGGTGCGCTGGCCGGTGGACTCTATGGGATCGCCATTGGGGGGGCATTTTTCGGAGAGTCGATGTTCCATATCGTTTCAGGTGCCTCCAAGGTGGCCTTGTGTCGATTGACCGCGATGTTGGCGGACGGCGGGTTTTTATTGCACGACACGCAGTGGGTTACGCCGCACCTTGCCGGATTTGGCGGGGTAGAGATCCCGCGGGCGACATATCTCGATTTGCTTGCACGGGCTTTGGAGGCAAAGACGAGCGGGCCGCTTGCCCGAGGTTAGCGTGATAGCAGGTTTTTGGGGCGGGCATCCGCCGGCTGGCTGATATCGTTTCCCTCTGGCAGGGAGACCGGGCGATCAGAGAGTGAGGGGAGTGGCTGCTCGGCGATTACTGCGGCAGCCTCAGGATCGATCAGTGCAGCTCCAACGACCTGGTATCGGCCATCGGCGGTTTGTTGCAACCCTGGCCGATTGCGAATCTGGTTGTAAGTCTTGCGGTCCAGCACCTCCCCATTCAGTCCGATGTGGGAATAGAGAAACGCTTTCGGTGCGATGTTTTGAAGGATGTGGATGCGGTTGTTTGCATCGAGTTCAATCTTCGGCGTGTCGTAGGAGACGATGCGACCGAGGCGGTGAGCACAGTAGATCGAGCCGGTGTTGCCATCTTCAATACGGAGGTAAAGTTGCGTGCTGTCCGGGAGACGATGGGTCATGAGAGTGATGTGGCGCACGCCGCCACCGCCAGACTGATTCGTGGGCACGCCAACGGTTTTCTTATAGAGTGGGCGGCCCTCAGTGATCGTGAAGGTGAGCGGTGGGGAGGTATGGTATTTCTGCCGAGAGGCATCGTAAATATTGGCGCGCACGCGGTAACCTCCAAATTCGGCGATTGGATAAAGTGGAGTAAGGTTGATCGCGCGCGATATTTTCCCACCCGCCGGGATCATGATCGGGGAGTTCGAGTAGCGTGATGATCGGGCCGCGACCGGGCGGCCGTCGAGAGTTTCGATCTGAAATCCAAACCAAGGCGCGGAGTCTGAATCTCGGAGGTGGAGGGAATTTCCGGAAAGATTTTGGGCTGTAACATTGATGATAAGCGGCTCGTAGGAAATGTAGAGAGAGCGCTTGAGCGAGACGTTGACCTGAAGCTGAGCCAAGCCGGTGGTGAGGGTCGGGCAGAGGAGGAACAAGGCAAAGAGGACGAGGGCGCGGTGGAATATCATGGTTTCTTCGGGGGATCCATGGCTGTACGAAATCCAAGCGCATCGTCGGCATGGGTTGGTTGAAGGCGGGTAATGCGCATCTTGGCAGAAGCGGGGAACGAATTCTTCCAGTTCCCGCCGCGGATGACAGGTGTTTTTGTCCCATTTGGGCCATCCTGCCAAGATGACGTCCACTCTGATACATTTCCGGAGGTTCCAGCGACACCGGCAGCGCTGGTGTCAGTGTCCGGTTTATTCACCGGGCTCCAGCGCTTGAAGCCATCAATGCCGCCACCAACCTTTGGATCCGGGCTTGGGGTGAAATCTGCGCCTGTATTTGCAAATTTTGGATTGGCGGATTTGCCCCACGGGAAGTTGGCATGATCGGGACCGAGAGCCGCTTTTTCCCATTCCTGCTCTGTCGGTAGGCGATGCCCCCTCCATTTTGCATAGGCATAGGCATCGAACCAATCGACCCCAAAGACCGGCGATTCAAGGGTGAGTGGGGCGCCTTGGTATTGGCCCCAGCGTTTCACGCGGCTGAAGTAGCCCGGGTGAGGCGGGGTTACTTCAGTCATGTCCGCCCAGTTTTGGGGGATGTGGGATTTTCCGGCAGGTTGGTCTGGATGGTCGAACGATGTTGTCATGGAGGGGTTGCTCTCAAAGAATGCGAGAAACTCAGCGTATTGACCGATGGTGACCTCATATTTAGAGATGAGAAATTCAGGCAAATCGAGTGGTTTTCCTTGGTAGGGGGATACACCTGCCGGGATTGTTACCATGGCATCGAGATCGGGAATGGTAATGCGACTGCCGCTAGTAAGAGTGCTGAGGATGAAATATCCCGCAACTGGAAGAATCAGCGCGGTTGCAGCAACAACCCAAAGAATTGGACGAATAGCAGGGTTGAGGTTTAGAGCTGCTGATACTGGGGCCACAGGCAATTCCGCGATGGGTGCGTCGGGGTTGGATGGCCTTGGAAAACTATTCCGCGCAAGTTCAGCCACTTCCTCCCAACTGAGAGGTTCTGCGGTGGCGTTGGTAATCCGTTCCAATGTCAGTCGTGCTGGAGTCGATGCGGGAGAGTCGTCCAGGCAAGCAAGCAACATCGAGCCAAGATGTGAGATCTCGACGGTTGACGTGACGGGTGAATCGATCAGAGGGGCGGCGATATTCGAGAGGCGCGGGGGTTTCCCTCGTTGAAAGTGGATGTGAGTGGCATCGATCGGATCGCTTCCCATGCCTGCTTGTGAGAGTTGGGATTGGACATCTGCCACAAGGGCCAGAATTTCCATGGCCCCAATAGCCGGGAGGCTTTTTTCGGAGCGAATGCGAGAGGCAAGCGAGGGGAGGGGAATGTCCTCCATCGAAAAGAAATGGATTCCCTGGAATTCGCCCCCCTCATAAACAGTGGCTACCTTTGGGTGGTCTAAAGAGGCTTTGATGCTGGCGCGGTTTTGAAAGGCTGTCAGTGCGGCGGGGTCGTAGGCGAATTCGGGCTTCAGTACGTGAAGGATCACATTGCGACCGACATTGGTTTGGTTTGCTCGGTAGAGGATTTCCCACGCTTGCTCTCCTAAAATCGATTCGATGCTATAGTTTCCGAGTCTTGACCCTGCTATGAGTTGATCGGGTGGCTCAGGGGAATAAGGTTCTGGTGAAAAAAGTTCAGGAGATGGAGACTCTTCAGCGGAAGTTGGTGGAGGTATCGAGTTTTCGAAGAGGAGATAATGGAGGCAATCCGCAAGATCTGTCGGAGTAAAGGGGGTGGGGAGAAAAGGGTCATCGCCGAGGCGATCCAGCGGCATGGCAACCCCCATTGGGGATGTCAAGATGGCACGAAGTCCTGGAAACCGTAAGCGGATCTCATCGCGCAGGGTAAAGCCATCAACCGGGGAAAGGTGCGTGTCCACGAACAAAATGTCGCAACCACCAGTGGAGTCGATCAACTCCAGCGCAGTATTTGAAGTCGTGCAAATTGAGGGTTCAGGCCACCCGATCTCCACGAGTAACCTGGCAAGGGATTCGGCGGCGCTTGGATCGCCCAAAGCCACTAGAATCCTCATGGGGTGGCGGTCTGTAGGTAGAGAGGAAGCGGGTGTTCGCGGGCAAGACTGCCTGGGTCGGCGCGGGTGTCCTGCAATTCTCCCTTGTAGTAGATCCCAACAACGAACCCTGCGAAGGAAAAGGCCGGAAGGTCGGAAGGACTGTATGTCGCATTGAGCAGTTCTGGTTCCTGATCCAGCCAATCCACGGGCGGGCTGATCCATTCTGAAATCACCTTTGAATCTGTAACCATCGTCACACCTGAAGCCTCCCTGTCATAGAAAAACACGTGGACGGTGACTAGGGAGGGATCGATTTTGATATCTGGACGCGATTTGATAGAGACGCGCAGGATTTTTTGTCCACCAGGAGTGTCTGTCACTCTGGTGTCCACGATGCCCAGTGTAGCTCCTGGTTGGAGACCCGTCTCATCGCGCATGTCCGCACCCTGCGCAGCGGCTTCCACTTTTGGAGTCGTGGAAGTTTCTGGCAGGCGGATCATAGATAGTTTCCGCTCTGTCTGGGCGCGAAGTTCGCGAGGAAGTCCAGGAATTGTTAGAACGCGATTGTAAATATCCGACGCTCTTTGCAAGTCGTCGGTCCGCTCCAAAATGCGCGCCATTCTTAGTAGAATCCCCGGATCGTTTGGGAGGAGAGTGTCGGCCTCTCGGATGTTTTGCATGGCGGGCTCATGTTCGCCGACCCGGAATGCCTTGTCGCTTTCATCAACAAGGCGGGTGATTTTTTCCATGAGTGCCGGGTCTGGGCCCTCTTCGACAGGTTGAGCCGCTTGAGTGGGAGTGGGTGCAGCCGGTGCGGGAGACTGAACTGGCAAATCCTTAGGGCGTGTAGTGACGCGTTCCACAATGGCATCGCGCAATCCAGGAAGGTAGTGAATGCCGATGCCTGCGAGTTGGATCAACAGAAAGCCGCCAAGCAAGGTTATCGCAATCTTGAACGCAGGGCCTGCGGGTGGAGGTGCGATTGGGGCGTTTCGATTTGGGCCGTTCATGCTGGGAAAAAATTAAGCCACTGGCGGGCAAATGAAAAGTGGGAACCCACTAGTTAGGGGAGAAAAAAGGCGTCCGGCCACGCGGGCTGGACGCCTTGAATCGGGTTTGGGATTGATCCTGATTTAGAAGTGGATCGCGTGACCTTGTGATGCATGAGCGGCTTCATGGACCGCTTCGCTAAGTGTCGGGTGCGCATGGATGGTGGAAGCAATCTCCTCATAGGTTGCCTCCATAGTGATTGCCAGGCCGAGTTCAGCGATCATTTCGGTGGCATCCGCTCCGATAATGTGCGCACCAAGAATCTCGCCATGCTTCTCACCAACCAGTAACTTCACAAAGCCCTCGCTTTCGCCCACGGCAAGCGCCTTGCCGCTGGCCATGAACGGAAATTTGCCCACTTTGAATTTGAGGCCTTTCTCCTTAGCTGCGCGCTCCGTGAGTCCGACGCTAGCGACTTGGGGTTGGCAGTAAGTGCACCCTGGGAAGACGGTCACTTTCTTGGGTGCCTTTCCACTGAAGATGCCTTCGACGCATTGCACGGCTTCGTAGCTTGCAACGTGAGCCAACCAAGGTGGGCCAATGATATCGCCGGCCCCATAGATGCCCTTCACGCTGGTTTCGTAGCGGTCGTTTATCTTGATGTAGCCTTTGGCATCGGTCTCAAGAGCGACCCCTTTTGGCATGAGTGGAGAAACGCCGATCGCAACGAGAGCGATTTCAGCTTCGAGAGTTTCGGTAGTCTTGCCAGAAACATTGAGGCGGACTCCCTTGTTGGTTGTCTCCGCTTTGTCCACTTTGGTTTCGGTGAGAAGCTTGATGCCTTGCTTGGCTAGTGATTTCTCCAAGGCTTGGCTGACCTCCGTGTCTTCCACTGGCAGGATGTTCGGCATCATCTCTACAACCGTCACCTTGGTTCCAAAGGCATTAAAGAAATACGCAAACTCGATGCCGATCGCCCCTGCTCCGATGATGATAATGTCTTTGGGTTGGGTGGGCAGAACCATCGCCTGGCGGCTGCCGATGACGCTTTTGCCATTGAACGGAAAGCCAGGCATCTCGCGGCTGACGACGCCTGTGGCGATAAGGATGTTCGCTGCGTTGTGGCTGTTTTTTTTGCCATCCTTATCGGTAACTTCAACGACACCGGCTTTCGGAATTGCAGCTTCGCCGCGGAGATAGTCGATCTTGTTTTTCTTAAAGAGCATCTCGATGCCGCCGGCGAGGCGGTCAGCGACTTTGCGACTACGGCCGATGACTTTGTCCCACTCGTAGGAAAGACCCTCAATTTTCAGGCCAAAGTCGCCCGCGTGGCTTTTAATAGTTTGGTAAACCTCAGCATTTTTCAGCAGGGATTTTGTTGGAATGCAGCCCCAGTTCAGGCAGGTGCCTCCAGCGCGGTCCATTTCAACCACCGCAACTTTTTTTCCAAGTTGTCCGGCGCGGATTGCTCCCACGTAGCCCGCAGGCCCGCCACCAACCACTATCAAATCGTAATCAGCCATAGTTTATAAATTGAGGGCACTAGTGTGGGAGTAATCCCCGCTGGATGCAAACCCAATGGCTTAAGTTTTTGCAATTGACTTGCAATATAGGCTAGGCAAGTTTGCACCAAATGTTGCGATTTGTTTTGATAATAGCGGTGGTCCTGTCCTCAGCGACGGCACTTCTTGCTCAGCCGTTGAAGATCGCCTCACTGAACACCGTGATGGCGGATCTCGCTTCCGAGGTGGGTGGGGAGCGTGTTGAGGTAGCGGATATCGTCCATGCGGGTGTCGATCCACATTTATATGAGCCAGCTCCCGGCGACTGGAAGAGGATCGAGACTGCGGACATGCTTTTGGCTGGGGGACTAGGGTTCGAGGCGTATCTGGACCGGATGCGGCCAAGCTTGGAAAATGCAGGAGTACGCGTGGTGGTGGGAGGGGATGTGATCAGACCTATTAGTGGAGCCTGCGAGAATCACTCGAAAGAGGGGCATCACCACCATGGGGTCATTGATCCGCACTGGTGGCACAGCATTTCCAACACGCGCGCGGTGGTCTTCCAAATACGCGATGCCTTGATCGCTGAAGATCCAGAGGGAAAAGCTTTTTATGAGGTGAATGCCGAAGCCTTTGACCGGCGCCTGGTGGCCTTGGATAAATGGGTGCGCCTTCAGGTGGTTTTGATTCCCAAGGCCAGCCGGGTGCTGGTGACATCTCACGATGCCTTGGGATATCTCGCCTCGGAATATGGCTTCGAGGTGTTGCCGGTCCAGGGTTTGACAAAATCCAGCCAACCATCATCACAGCAGATCGCCCAGCTAATCAGAGAGATCAAAGAGAAGAGAGTGAAAGCCATCTTTGCCGAAAGCTTGGAGAACCCCAAGGTGCTAGAGCAAATTACTGCCGAAACAGGGGCGTGTTCCGCCGGATCCTTGTATGCTGACGGAGTTGGGGTTGGGGTTGCATCCACCTATGAGGGCATGATGAAGCACAATATCGGCACAATTGTGGAGGCCTTGAAATAACCGCATGAGAGGATTTCCTTTGTTGCAGATTTTGAGTGTTGGGGCCGGGTTGCTCTTGCTCGGGGTGCCGGTATGGATGCTGACAAGTCATCGGCCGGTGGTTTCTGATGCAGGAGCAATTCGACTCGCATCCCCGCCTGGAATAGCCGTTTTCAGCGTGCAGCTAACGACAACAAGTCCAGCGCTTCTCTCGGTGATGGCGGCGAATCACCCCACCTGTGAATCAGTGGAACCAGTCCAGCAGTTCGAGGCCCGCTTTGAGATGCCAAGCACACAACCGGAAGACCTCGCAATCATTGCGAGATTTGGACCCGAAGCAGGCCCTGAGGCGCTGCGTGCAGAAGTCAGAACCGATGGGCGGTTGCTGGCGGAAAAGACA
>CALAPX010000385.1 GCA_937888355.1 uncultured Spartobacteria bacterium | reverse complement strand
CACGCGCTGCACCCCACAATGCGGACGGTGTATTCACTTCAAAAGTGATAAGGTTGTTGCTAGTTTTGGTGTCGGAGCGTTTCAAGAGGAACGGAACCTGAGGTGTAAAATCGGAAATTTCAAAGTTAACAAAACCGCATGGTGCAGAATGTTTGAACTCGCAGCCGAGACTGTAAAAGGGAAGGAAAGCCTGTGAGTGAAGATGAAATCAAAGCCGCTGCAAAGTTAATCTTTGGACTGGCACTCGTGACCCGAACATCTATCAAAAAAATGCTTGAGTGCTTGGATGGAACGGCATTTATCGAAGATGACTCTGGGAAGATCATGGAGGCTATCCGAACCATGAAGGAGGAAGAATGAGTGACACAAATTGCCCCTATTGCGAAGCGGACATTGATATCAACCACGACGGTGGATACGGATACGAAGAGGACAGAATCCACGAGCAGGAATGTCCTAAGTGCGAAAAGAACTTCGCGTTCACAACAGCGATTTCTTTCGACTACACCCCCCGAAAGGCCGATTGCCTGAACGGTGGCGATCACAGATTCAGGACGATGGTTGCTTACCCGGTGGAACACACGAAACTGGTGTGCAAGGATTGTGGACTTGAAAAACGGACTGTAAACGAAGGGTTTAAGGATCGTCAACGCGCCGAAGCCGACGCATTAAGCGCCTCAACCCCTACCAGTGCGCCAGAAGTGGCGAATTAGAAGGCAAGAAAAACAGAAGGAAATGAATGATATGGAAGCTAATAAATATTTGATCGACGGAAGGATGGTTCGAGTCATAGGTAAACTCGACACCGGTATCATTGTGGTCGTTTCGGTCCACGAAGACGAGGATGGAATCTGAAATCGCGACAAAAGCGGCGCAACTGTCCCTCGTCCCCTCTTAACAAATTCCATCACTATTTCAGCTTTCAGTTTGACAACGTGATTCGGATGTTTACTTTGTTCTCGTATGCACACTTATTTGAAGCTTTTGAGCGATGTTATCACGCTTGGCGAAAAACGCAAAGACCGGACAGGTGTCGGAACGATCGGTCTTTTTGGATATCAGTGGAGGCACAATCTGGCTGATGGATTCCCCCTGCTCACGACGAAGAAGGTCCACTTCAAATCCGTTCTTGTTGAACTGCTCTGGATCCTCCGGGGCAAGACGAACATTGATTTTCTGAAGGAGCACGGTGTCTCAATTTGGGACGAATGGGCCGACAAGGACGGGGATCTCGGGCCAGTCTACGGGAAGCAGTGGGTGCGGTGGTCCGCTGAGGGGGCACCCGATATCAACCAAGTCGAAAACTTGGTGGCAGGTCTCAAAACAAGCCCTCACAGCCGTCGCCACATCGTGAGCGCCTGGAATCCTGCGGACGTTGGTCAGATGGCGCTACCGCCTTGCCACACACTCTGGCAGTGCCACGTTGGAGGGGAGCGTAAACTGAATCTTCACCTGTATGCCAGGAGCATCGATTCTTTCCTCGGGCTCCCGTTCAACATCGCGTCGTATGCGCTCCTGAACATGCTTTTGGCTCGCCATTGCGGGTTGTTGCCGGGAGAGCTGATAATCAGCTTCGGGGATCTCCACATCTACCTGAACCACATCGAACAAGTCAGGGAACAGCTCTCCAGAAAACCGACAAGTCTCCCGGCTGTCCTGCTTCTCCACAAGGCTTCGACGCCTCTGAACGAGATTGAGCCCGAGGCCGTGCATCTCATCGGCTACAAACACCAACCAGCGATCAAGGCACCGGTCGCTGTCTGAAAGGATCCAATGAAAACGAAGAAACTCACCGAATCGGAGGCTTGGGACTGGATAGCCCGACAATACAAAGCTTACCTTTACCACCTTCTCTACAAGGTCTTTGCCGGATGGTCCTGAACCTTTGGCAAGGGGATGTTATAACGGACAAGGTTTTTAGGTCCATGAACAATCGGATCGGATCCGCCGTTGATAAACTGCGTTACCCGAGCGTCTTCCTTTTCTGGAACAAGAAGAAAAGTTGCGAACAATACGCGGTTGAATACCAGAAGAAACGTGCCACCCTCGCCCGCAAATGGTCCCGAGAAACTGCCAAAAAATAATGAAC
>CALAPX010000384.1 GCA_937888355.1 uncultured Spartobacteria bacterium | reverse complement strand
CTCAAGCAAACGCTACTGCGAAAATTTAGCCGTCGGATTATCTTGAAGAGATGGTGTGATATAAGCATTCACCTTTTGTTTGAATGCGGGATTTTACCAGAAATACTCGATTTTTCCTGTTCACCTGTTGTTTGAAATTGTGTGAATCTATTGTTGCGAGCCCAACCGATGAAATCTCAAATTCCATACTTATCTGCTTTGCTGGCTCTCACATTGAGTCCGTTCGATTCTCTGAAAGCTGTTTCCTCTCCAGCAATCCCGAACAAAGAAGTTTCTCCAGCACCCACGCCTGATCCGGACCCTTATGCAAAGGAAACAACGGAACAGCGAAACGCCCGAATGGCGTGGTGGCGCGAGGCCCGCTTTGGGTTATTCATTCACTGGGGCGTCTATGCTGTTCCTGCTGGCTTCCACAACAATATGCCAGTGAATGGCTATGGTGAGTGGATCATGAACAAGGGGAATATCCCAATCGAGGACTACAAACCCTACGCCGCACAGTTCAATCCCACCAAATACGATGCCGACTCTTGGGTTCGCCTCGCAAAGCAGGCAGGCATGAAATACATCGTCATCACTGCAAAACACCATGACGGATTTGCCCTCTGGCCCTCGGCCGCCAGCGATTGGGACATCGAAGCCACGCCCTATCAAAAAGACCTCCTAAAGCCCCTCGCCGAAGCGTGCAAAAAGCACGGCATCAAACTCGGCTTCTACTATTCACACGCACAGGATTGGATCAATGGCGGCGCCGGGTGTCCCGATCCGGGAATTCGCTCGATGGACGAATACATCGACGAAATCGCCGTGCCGCAGATCCGTGAACTTCTGATGAATTATGGAGACTCACCGGCTATCCTTTGGTGGGACACTCCAGCTGCAATGAACGAGCCACGGGCAGCCAAGCTTATCGCACAACTGAAGCTCAGACCCGGAATTATCCACAACAACCGCCTCCTAAAGGTCTCCCCCTCCACATTGAAAAAAACGTTGGGAAAGGTGGAGATGGAATCGTTTCAATCCGACAAGCGACTCCCCTACTCCGGAGATACAGAGACACCCGAGCAACATATTCCCTCGACCGGCCTCGGCAACCGCGATTGGGAAGCATGCATGACAATCAACCGCACTTGGGGGTTTAAAAAGGAAGATGTGGGGTGGAAATCCACCAAGGAACTCCTCCAAAACCTCATCGACATCGCCAGCAAAGGCGGCAACTACCTCCTCAATGTCGGCCCCACCG
>CALAPX010000383.1 GCA_937888355.1 uncultured Spartobacteria bacterium | reverse complement strand
CTGCCGCCTTTGGTCATCGGGCTAAAACCTGACCATTTCAAAAAATAAAACTGTACGGATTTTTCAATCCACTAACGGTTGGCTCAATTAAGCCACTATTTAATCTTCAGCTAATACGAAATCTGAGGGATTCCGAAGTGTCATATTGCGGATAGACCCTTCTTTATATCTGTCATACAAATCCACAATTGAAATTTCATTATTCAATATTTCCCGGAAAACATCACTAAAAAAATCAAGGTATCAAAAGAAAAATCAAGATGCACACGATGGTAGGCATCAATGCCCCGAGGAAGAGTTTGAAGGCATCGACTCCATTAGTGCCGAAGTAGGATTGCAGGATGGATTGTCCAGCGGGGTTCGGGGCGTTGGCAATAACGGTAAGACCACCGCCGGCGACTGCTCCCGAAACGACGGCCAGCTTTGCTTGATCGGAGAAGCCAGGAACGAGCGAAGCGAGATAGGTAATAGCCGCGTTGTCGTTAAAGGCGGTCAATGCTGCCGATCCGAGCAATAGCTGGACTGGATTCATACTTGTTAACACTGGCTCGATCCACCACTGCTGACACCCTCCATGGATGACGAGGCCAGCAAGGAAGAATCCGACAAGCACTGGGCTCCGTAGGCTGATCAAATCTTGGTTTCGCTCGGTGGCGGCCACAAATGCTAAGAAGAACATGAATCCGAGAACAACCATGGCCGCATAGTGTGCAGCGTAAACCACAAAGCCGATGAACAGTAGATGGACGAGCACAATAGAGACAGGCACATCCTGCTTCGGCTGAATCTCTGACAAGGCACTGGGTCGAAGGGCTGAGAGCTCCTTTCGAAACGAAAAGAAGACCACCAGATTCGCGATCAAGATCGAGAGGACTGATTTCCACCCGAAGTGCTGGAGCATGAACAACGTGTCCCACTCCCAACGTCCGGCAACCATCACAACTGGTGGCGCGGCGAAATGGGTCAATGTCCCGCCAATCGAGACGTGCACAAATAACAGGCCCAGCGTCGCGTAGCGAAGCGGCATTGATGGTCCCAACTTGAAAAATTTATCCACCAGCAGCAGTGCGCAAATCGTCATTGCTGCTGGCTCCGTGATAAATGATCCTAGGATCGGGCCGATAGTTAAAATCGACAACCACCAGGCGGCAGGCGTGCCTTTTCCAAGATCGGCAATCCGCTTCATTGCGCCTTCAGCAAAATAAAGAATCGGACGTGAACTGGCGATCGCCATGATAACGACCACGAAAATCGGCTCGGTGAAATTGACGCCGTTTATGTAGTGCTTGGCCACATCAGGCCCCTTCATGAACATGATGGCTGCTGTCAGCGGAATGAGCCAGATTCCAAACACTGCTTCCACTTCGCCGAGAAAATGGAAGATAACTTCAAAGAATTTTTTGCGATCGAGCTTGCGAAAGTAACGTTTCTCCTCAGAGGGATCAGTGGGTCTGTGGTTCAGTAAATGTTCATGCTCGTGCTCAAATCTGTGGGAGATCTGTCTGAATTTCGCCGCTAGAAAGGTGTGAATGATCGCCGCAAGGAAAATGAGACTGGCAACCAAATTAAAAGGATCTGTGTCGATGCGGCCTAAAAGTTTTTCAGCAAGTGAAGAGGCCCCGCTGTCTGCATAGATTTCTAATGCCGTAGGGAAGGCTGGTCCATCAACAGCATGTTCATCACTTGCGGCAAAGCCGGTACTGCCGAAGGGCAGAAGAAGTGCAAAGCTTAGCAAAAGGCTTTTGAAAAGCCCTGCATTCATGCGAACAAAAGTCTTCATGCGCGTATGGATCTACCAGAATCCAATGCAGTAGCAACCCTCGAAACCTCGCGATCAAATGATTCTCATGAACAGCTTATTTTTCACCCTCGCCTCAGTGCGATATTCTGGATAAAAGTATCAATCTATGGCGCGCAATGTCCTCGGTGGCGAACTTGAACCCTGTTGCTACGATCCCCTTACCGGATTCTTCCGTGATGGGTTTTGCCACACTGGTGCCGGCGACTTCGGAGTGCATACCGTCTGCGCAATCATGACTAGTGAGTTTCTGGAATTTTCCTTCTCCCAAGGAAACGACCTCACGACCCCTCGCCCTCAATTTGAATTCCCAGGGCTCAATCCCGGCGACCGTTGGTGCCTCTGTGCCGCCAGATGGAAGGAAGCCTACGATGCCGGTGCGGCCCCACAGGTGTTGCTAACTGCCACTCATGCTTCCAGCTTGGAATTCATCATGCTCGAAGAATTACAAGCTCACGCAGCGGACTGATCCGCTCCTCTATCGAAAACTCCGGGCGTTATTGCGGTCGGCGACATGGAGATTGTTCCCACGCTTTTTCAACACAAATGTGTTATTGTCTCCGTATTGCGTCCATGGGCCATTTGGCACCTCACGGGCATCCACAAACTTCCAGTCGCACACATCTTTTCCCTTCATGCCCAGGTAGTCCCGAACGGCCGGTGAGACATCGAGTCCAGCACCTTGGTTGAGGTTGGCACGTGGTCGCTCGTTCCCAAAGACGTATTGCCAGTGATCGGTACGGAATGGACCGCAATCCTCCCATTGAGCGAAAACGATGCGGTTATTGTGCCTAATTGCAACCCACCGCCCTTTGCATACGGAGGTTCCTGGTTTTTGGAAGGCATCCCGAAACCAGGGGATCACCTTCGGCGCCTCGGGCTTGGTCTTGCCTTTGGTCACATCATTATAGGGAAGGGCGACGTAAAACGGGTTCTGCCGAGGTGTGAATTTTTTGGGGAGATAATTGCGGCGCGCAGAGGGATCGGGATTATCAAATCCTCCAAAATTGTAGACCCATCGGGTATCCCATGAACTTTTATGGTTCGGCACAGGATTGTTGCGCGTGGGCTTTTCGCCGACCCAGAAGACCGTCGTGACGATATTCTTTTTCCAAGCAAACCGGCTAGAAAGGCTGGATGGTTTGGTTGCTACGGGCGGGTCGACCTTGAAAATTGCCGCCTCACGCAACGTTCGCGCGAGCTTTTCAAACTCGGTAGAAATATCCGCTATCGCATGGCTTGGAACAAGCGCCAAGGCTGATAGTAATGCCAAAATGTGTCTGGGATTGATCACGTGACATTTCAACGTGCATCACCCTGCCAAATCCCGCAAACCAAAAATCCTCTTAAAAAACCTACTCCTTTGCACAAAGCAATCCATGATGCCACCGGGTGATCGCCCAGTGGAAAATGTGCGTGTTATTTTTTCACCGGTGGTTTTGATATCACGCCATGTTTCGTGTGTTGCCTTGGGCATTGGCCATAACAAGCGGAGTCCTGCTTGGACTCTGTTACCCGCCGTGGGGATTTGGCGACCTGTGCTGGCTGGCCTTGACGCCTCTAGCGTGGGCGGTCTGGTTCACCAAACCGCCAGAGCGCCGTCCATGGCTCCACCGCGCAGCGCTCGGGTATGTTTGCGGTTTGGTCTTTTTTGCCATGTCAGCCTCGTGGCTCTCCACGCTCACATGGCCGGGATTTCTTCTCCTAGTGCTGTATTTTGCAGGGTATTTCTCCGCATGGGCGCTGCTGGCTTGGCTCCTGACTCGGCATGATAAACCGGCCGCTTGGCTTTCCTCCCTGCATAACCTTCGCGTTTGCCTCCTGGCTTCATCGGGTTGGGTGGCCCTCGAATGGCTCCGAAGTGTGATTTTTCCGGCATTCGGGTGGAATGGTCTCGGTATTGCCCTCTACAAAAACATCCCCCTCATTCAAATTGCGGATATCACCGGCACCGGCGGCACTTCATTTTTGGTGGCGATGGCTAACTTTATCCTCGCGGCGACCATAAAACGCCTCGCCTTGGAAATCGGGGGAACCCGCCGGAGGCCGCATCTTGATTTTGCCCTGACCGTGTTGCTCATTGCCTCAGCGTGGAGTTACGGCGTGCGACAACTTTTTACCGGCCCAGTGGAAAATACGGGACTCACCTTTGCCGCCGTGCAGGCGAACATCCCGCAAAATGTCCGCAATAACCCTTCATTCTCCCTCGACGTTCTCGAAACATATCGCCGTCAGACCATGGCTGCCATCGCCATGCAACCGGACCTCATTCTCTGGCCTGAATCCTCCACCCCTGCCCCACTCCTCGGCGATCAACTTACGTGGGATCTCGTCAGGGGGCTCGCCGAACAACACTCGGGAGATTTTCTGCTGGGGACAGTTCATTGGGCTCAGGAAGGTGATTTCAACTCCATCGCCCTCCTTACCTCCGGGGGGACTGAAGCCCAGCTTTACCATAAGATCAACCTTGTGCCTTTTGGAGAATACGTGCCACTCCGTGTAGAATTCCCCCTCCTCGCCTCGATTGTTGGTGAACTCGTTCCAGACGACTTTGATGCCGGGAAGGAATTCAACGTTTTGGAGATGTCCTCCCGACCGTTGAAACTTGCCCCGCTAGTGTGCTTCGAGGACACCCTTGGCAACTTGGCCCGCCGTTTCGTGCTTAAAGGCGCTCAGGCATTTGTCGTCGTGACCAATGACGGTTGGTTCCTTAAAAGCGCCGGCTCGATGCAGCACCTCCAGAATGCCGTCTTCCGCTGCGTCGAAAACAAGCTTCCGATGATCCGCGCGGCCAATACAGGCGTGACCTGCTCTATCGACCGGTTGGGGAATATCCGCGAAGTTCTTCGAGACGATACTGGCAGCACGTTCACCCAAGGCGTTCTTTTCAGCCGCATCGAAGCACCCACTGACCCCTCACCGACCTTTTACACAAGATATGGTGAGGTGTTTTCGATTTCATGCCTTGTCATCACCTCGCTGACACTCGCTTTAGCCCTCATTCGCCGAAAACCTCAAAATTCGTCTTGTCCGAATCCCCCCGACACGGAAACCTCCGCCCCATGAAAGTCCTCGTTACCGTCCTGCCGAAACCATCCGTCCTTGATCCCCAAGGTGCCGCTGCCGCTGAAGCCATTCGCCATCTTGGCATCATTGGAGTGGGCCGCGTGCGTATTGGGAAAATGATCGAACTCGAACTCCCCGATTCCACCCCCGACGAAGACATCCACCGCATCTCCCGCGATCTTCTCTCGAACCCCGTCATCGAAGACTACTCGATCAGCAAACAATGAAATTCGCTGTCATCCGCTTCCCGGGCTCAAATTGCGATCAGGACTGCGTCCTCGCCATCAACGCCCTCCCCGGCGCCTCTGCCGATTACGTTTGGCATAAAGATACCTCTCTAGGAGACGTCGATGCCGTTGTTGTCCCCGGCGGCTTTTCCTACGGCGACTACCTCCGCTGCGGTGCGATCGCCCGATTCTCCCCGATCATGAAGGCTGTCCAGGAGTTCGCCTCCGCCGGCGGCACTGTCATTGGTATTTGCAACGGCTTCCAGATTCTCTGTGAAACAGGCCTCCTCCCCGGTGCGCTCGTCCGCAACAAGGGACTCCATTTCGTCTGCAAACACCAATACCTCCGCGTGGAATCGACCGACTCGCGCTTCACTTCCGGCGCGACCAAAGGCCAAGTCCTGAACATCCCGATCGCCCACGGCGAAGGCTGCTATTTTGCGGATGACGCCACCCTTGAGGAACTCCGCGCTCAGGACCGCGTCCTCCTTCGGTACTGCGACGCCAATGGCAACACCTCCGACGCTGCAAATCCAAACGGCTCCTGCGACCACATCGCAGGCATCTGTAACGAGGGCCGCAACGTGTTCGGCCTCATGCCCCACCCCGAGCGTGCCTGCGATCCCCTCCTCGGCCCCACCGACGGACTCGTCATCTTTCAAAGCATCCTCAACGCCCAAGTTCTCCAACCCGCATGAACATCACCGAGCAACCAGCCTGGCAATCCCTCCAATCCCAACGCGAGTCCCTCCCCCACCTCCGCGAACTCTTTGCTTCTGACCCCGACCGCTCCACGAAGTTCCAACTCGAAGCCGCCGGCCTCTTTTTCGACTACTCGAAAAATATCATCACCGAGCAGACCATTTCCGATCTCGTCTCGTTGGCCAATGCCGCCGGCCTCCGCGACCGCATCGATGCGATGTTCCGTGGCGACAAGATCAACACGACCGAGAA